>CALCBR010000105.1:0-4031 GCA_937897105.1 uncultured Acidimicrobiaceae bacterium
CGGAAAGGTCATCGTGAAACTACGCTCTACGTAGTGAGCACAAGATTGCGAAGCCAGTGACAACGTCAACGATTTGTGCTCGGCCGCATCTGTCTTCCACGAACTCGGCCGCGATGGATGCCCTCTCGTGACTGCGACGGTCGACTGTCTTATCGCAGTGGGCTCCAATCTTGGAGATCGACTCGACCACCTTCGGGCCGGTGTCGCTGCGATCGATGCCTTGCCTGACGTCCGCATCACTGCCGTGTCAGCGTTATATGAGACGGCTCCAGTGGGCGGTCCTGACCAACAAGGGCCATATCTCAACGGTGCTCTTCGAGCGGAGACCACCCGTGATGCCGCGGAGTTGCTCGCCGAACTGCACCAGATCGAAGCGGAACGTAACCGTGTGCGACGCATACGTTGGGGACCGCGGACCCTAGACCTTGACCTTCTCGTCCATGGTGCCACCGTGAGCCAGACGGACAATCTCCAAGTTCCGCATCCACGGCAACATGAACGTCGATTTGTGCTTGTCCCCGTATGTGACATTGCAGCCGACGTTATTCATCCGGTGATCGGCCGCAGCATGGCGAGTCTGTTGAATGACGTCGCCTCAACCGATGGAGACCTTACGCTCGTCGCGCAACGGTGGCATCGCGACAGCGACGAAGTTGATTCCCGACTCCACCGAGAAATTGAATGAGTGTGCAATCCTGTAATCGATCGAACCCGAGGACACCTTCATGATTACCGCTGACCAACTCATTGAATTGTGGTCTACCTATCGAGATGACATCACCTCAACAGTTCAGACGCTTCATTTTCCTCGACAAGGTCGCACCTTCGATGATTCCCCGTTTCAGCTCGGGGTCATGAATCTGTCCCGCGACTCCTCTTATCGTGAGAGCATCGTCCATGACCTTGATGCGGCGATATATCGGGCTCGTCGCATGACGATTGAGGGTGCGGCAATGGTCGACATCGGGGCGGAGTCAACGGGCACGAATGCCGACGTGATTGACATTGCTCGGCAGATCGACACGCTGTTGCCAGTGGTTCGGGCGCTTGTCGCCGAAAAGATCATGGTGTCGGTTGAGACGTACCACACCGAAGTTGCGGTCGCCGCACTTCAGGCGGGTGTGGCTGTGATAAATCTCACCGGTCGAGTTGATGATGTTGGGTTGTACGAGTCGATTGCAGCTCACGAGGCTGGCCTCATTTTGTGCTACACCCCGGGCATCACTGCCCGTTCAGGAGATGATGTGCCCACCGCCGATCGCATGATCAACGAGCAGATGGACTTTTTCAGAGAACGTCTTGACATGGTTTGTGGTGCAGGTGTTGAGCGCCTCTGGATTGATCCGGGCTTTGGGTTTGCGTTGAACCTCCCAGATGGTCCTGAGCGTGTCCGTTATCAGACCGACAACTTGGTGCAGTCGTTCCGCTTCAGGTCATTGGGTTGGCCGACATGCGTCACCATGGCGTCATCGGTTTACCTCTTTCGTGACGAGGCTCGAGTGGCCGAAACGGCGATGGCAGTGCTGGCTGTGCAGGCCCGGGCCGGTCTGATCCGAAGCCATGAGGTCGCTCGGGTGCAGCCGGTGCTCGACATGGTCACCATGTGCTCTTGATTCGCTTTAGGCGCGTGCTCACTGCCTACGAGTCAGAAGACTCGTCACGGGCGAGCTCATCGACGCTGTCGAGCGCTGACTGCGTCTGTCGGTACACCGCACGGGTCAAGAGATGTGACCCGACTGGGCCCGTGACCAATAGAAGGATGACGACAAGAAGCGCTGTCACAAATGCGGTAGTCGACCGGATGCTAAGTGCGAGCCCAATGGCAACTGAGATGACACCGAGGGTCGGCGCAATTGCGACCGAGTGCATTCGGGCGTAGATACTCCACGAGCGAGCAACACCAATGCCAGCAATGGATACGAGAGCGGCTCCTAACACCATGAAGAGCCCAGCGATAACGTCCATCAGCTCCCGTCACCTTCCTCAGAGCGGCGTTCTGCGTACCGGGCAAGCACACTCGTTCCGATAAATGCGGCCAACGCAACAATCAACACTGTGTCGAGTGATGTGATCGACTGCTCGCGGGTGACTTCGATCATGATGCCGCAGATGACGGTGACCAAGAGGCCGTCGAGAGCAATGACACGATCGGCGATTGATGGTCCGCGAAAGAGTCGATTGAGAAAGCACACCGACCCTCCGGCTAGGAGGACGAATGCAATAGCAGCGAAGACGGTCATGGCAGACGTGCCTCCTGAAGTTGAGAGCGTGCCGAGCGCGAACCGAAGGCCCGCACGCATACAGACTCAAGTTGGTGCAGTTCGCTGCGAACTCGTTCGACATCATCGAGGTGAAGAACGTTGACGTACAGCACTGCAGGAGAGCCCTTTGCCTCGATCGTGATCGTTCCAGGAGTGAGGGTGATGACGTTCGACATCACGAGCATTGTCATCTCACCAGAGGTGCGCATCGGAACGGCAATGACTCCGGCATTCACCGTGTTGGTTCGAGTGAGGATCTTGCGAGCCAACGAAAGGTTTGACCGAACGAGTTGCACCACGACGTAGACGATGAAGTACGCAAAATGGAGCGGCGAGATTCGCAATCGGTCGTCGTTCCCGGAGGTGGCACCGCCAGCGAAGGGAAGGCGATTGGCTGCCAAGAGCACGACCGAAAGAACGAGGCCAGAGGCAAGGTTCGCTATCGAAATGTCATTCCACAACATGACCCACAAGGCGGTCAGCCAGACGACAGCACTGAGGGTGACACGTCTCATGGTGCAGACTCCCCGAGCACGGCGCTGATGTAGCCAGCAGGGTTGAGTAGATCTTCTGCTGCGCGCTGTGACAATTCGTGAATTGGTCCGGCCCAGACTGAAAAACTGATCGATATTGCGACAAGAGAAAGCGTTGCGAGCACCATCAGTGGCGGCCCACCGAATCGGTCAGTGGTCTGAGGAGCACGGTCGGGTTCGGTTTCGGCGCTTCCCCAGAATGCCCCGGTCCAGATCTTCGTCATCGAGAACAGCGTGAAGAGCCCGACAGCCAAAGCGACGGCGACAATGGCTGAAGAGCCTTGGCTGAGGCCCGCATCGACGAGGGCGAATTTTGCAAGGAAACCTGAGAACGGCGGCAACCCGGCGAGGCTGAGAGCGGGAACTGCGAACAGCGCCGCAATTACCGGAGCGCTCCGGACCAATCCGCCAACAGAACTGAGGCGTGACGATCCCGCTCGGTGATCGACGAGACCCGCGACGAGGAAGAGGGCAGTCTTTACGACGATGTGGTGGATCACGTAGAACACCGCTGCAGCAACACCGACCACGGTGAACAGTCCGAGCCCCATAATCATGTAACCGATCTGGGAGATGATGTGGAACGCAAGAATTCGCTTCATGTCGTCTTGTGCAATTGCCCCGATGACACCGACGATCATCGTTGCCGCTGCGACCCACAGAAGAACATCGTCACCCCAGTTAGCTCCGCCGTCGCCAGGGGGGAACATCAACGTTTGGGTTCGGATAATTGCGTACACGCCGACCTTGGTGAGCAAGCCGGCGAAGACGGCGGTCACCGGCGCCGGTGCGGTCGGATAGGAGTCGGGCAGCCACGCATACAGCGGGAACACCGCGGCCTTGATGCCGAACGCGACCATCAACACGGCGAACAACGCGCTGCGGGTGCCCGGGCTGACGTCGTCGAGGCGGATCGCGAGCTCGGCCATGTTGACCGTGCCGGCTGCCGCGTAGACCAACGCCACGCCGGTCAGGAAGATCATCGACGACACCATCGAGACCATGACGTAGACGACCCCGGCCCGGATCCGCGCGGCGTTTCCGCCGACGGTGAGCAGCACGAAGCTGGCCGCCAGCAGCACCTCGAACCCGACGAACAGGTTGAACAGGTCACCGGCGAGAAACGCGATGGACACGCCGGCCGCCAGCGCCAGGTAGGTCGGCGCGAAGATCGAAACCGGCTGGCGGTCGTCGCCGTCACGCATGCCCTGGCCGATCGCGAACAGCAGCACCGTCA
>CALCBR010000106.1:0-1857 GCA_937897105.1 uncultured Acidimicrobiaceae bacterium
ATTCCTCGCTTGGCAGTGAGCGTTATGGCACTCGCGCTGGTTGCGTGCTCTTCGGTTGTCACCGACCCCGATGCCTTGCCGGCGACTTCTCAACCGGGGGCAGTTGATGCCGAAGATAGCGATGTCGTTGGTGAGGCAGATGACGCGGAACCTGAGGTAACCGATGGGGAAGAGAATGCTGACGTTGGTGACGTGAGCATCGCTGATGCAGAAGAGGTGGCCGATGCGGAGACCGATGTGGTCCCTGACTCCAATGATCCGGAGGAAGTGTCTGGGAACGGCGACGAATCCGCAGGAGGCGGTTCAGACGAGGTGGATCCCGAAGTTGATGAGAGCGTTGGCGATGATGAGAACCAGCCTGAAGAAACTCCTTCGCCAGAAGGTCTTCTCGCAGAACTTGTCGGCGACTCTTACGTTGTGTCCGACGTTGTCGAAACGCAGTGCGGCGTAATGGCTGCTGCGATATCAGGAAACGACACGCTCATCGTCGACGGTGATTTCGCCGAAGCAGTTGTTGTTCATGATCTTCGCTGGGATGGCGGGCAGTGGACTTCGCAACAGGAAGAACTCGTTCCGGCATGGGAACGCTCAGATGAGAGTTTCAACCCATTTGAAGCTCGAAGCGGAATCAGTCTCCACTACGGCGATCAATTGTCATCGAGTGTTCGCTTGATCATGACGTACGTGTGGGAGTCGGGATGGTTCTCATACGTCGAGCATTTGGATGCGAACTGCGAGTGGGTTCCCTCTGATGTCGCGTTTCCGTGCGGAGTTGTGAACCACGTTGCGAGGGCAAGTATTGAGCCCGGGGCGTTCGTGAACGCGTACCAGCCGAACTGGTCACCTGAGGGAGATCTTGATCAGCCAAATTGCTACTCCCAAGAGAATCATGCGCTCGTGTGGCACTCAGATATCGGCATGTTTCAGGCACTACCAGTCTCTGGTGGTTGCCCCGACGGCTACGCCGATGAACTTCTCCCGAATATTCGCATGTGTGAGCGAGGCGACGACATCAATTACCTGCAGCGCAACGGACTTGATTTCGAACCCGACGAGGTAGATGGCTTCTTCGGTCCGGCTACGCAGCGAGCGCTTATTGCGTTGCAGCAGTCCGTCGGAGCAGATAACGAATTTGGCATCGAGGTGACCGGCATCTTCGATGATGCTCTCGCGAACGCGTTGTACTCAGGTTGGAACGACTACTAAGTCGAAACTCTGTCACGACTTCTTAGCGGCGGCGTTTTTGCCGTTGCTGACGACGTAGAGAGGCCGTTGCCAGCGAGGTCGGCAGTGCTCGTCGCCACGCACTAAAAGATGACAGCGGAGCATCCGAGATGGGTGCGAGCCAAGGCCACGGGTAGAGGGCTGCGGGAGAAATCTGTGCCGATCGAGAGCGAAATCCGGGAACGGGCGCTGCGGTCACCGCAATATTTTTTGACCGTAATAGCTCGACAGGGTCGCCAACGCCGACATGCACTTCACGCCGAAGGGCAAGGTCGGCGAGGCACTCAGTGAGAAAGACGAGGCGGCGAGGGTGAAGATTGAGTTTCCGCAGTAGTAGCGCGTCGAAGATGAAGAGTGCAGGAAGGTCGGGATGAGCGGTTAACGCCGGGTCGCTGTCCCCAAGCGACTCCGCGGTGATCCAGACCGCTTCGGGGCTCCGCGATGCATCGATGGTCGGAAAAAGAGGTTCGTGAGGAGGGTGCTGACCTTTTCGAAGGTCAACGCGATGAGTTGCGTCGTCGAGTTGGGGTTCGTCAGGCCATTGTTCAATCGGGCAGGAGTGGCGAGATGGGCATTCGTCGCACAGCGCCGATGCACGTTTGGCCACTTGCCATCTCGAAAATCCGTATGGCC
>CALCBR010000107.1:0-1777 GCA_937897105.1 uncultured Acidimicrobiaceae bacterium
ATCTGGAACCGCGTCAGGTTCGTTGGCGTTAAGGAATACCCGCAGCGAGTCTCGGTGGTCTACGGCAAGCACATGAAAGTGCCCGGCGCCGTTACGTAGCGCGTCGAGCGACCGGTGAGAGATCATCAGCCGTTCAAGGAGACCACGGGCAGCGACCATGCACCAGCAGACCAGTCTTGTTCGATCCACGTATGGTCACTGTGGAAACACGGAGGAGTCTTCCGGTCGTCAAAGAGTAGATCGCCGGCCAAGAAATTCAAGAAATACATGTTTGAACCTGGTGAGGTCACCGACGTGTGGTAGCCCATCGGGACTAACGCAAGGTCGCCATCGCGGGCAACAACTACTTCGTCAAAGTCGGCATCTTCGCCGTCGGGGGCTGCGCCATCATTGAAGTTTCGGTGCAGAACGTACCCTTCGGGGCGGTCGAGTTTGAAATAGTAGGTCTCTTCAAGGTAGGGCGCGGAATCGACTCCGTCGTGACGATGAGGGGGCCAGCCCGCCCATGTTCCGCGTGGGATGTACACCTCGTACACGATGAGGCGCTCGGCCTCGATCGGATGCGACATCGAGTGCACAACCTGTCGAAATGATGACCCTCCTCCGCGGATCTCGCTTCGCATCTCGGAAGTCTCGATCACCCGAGTGCCTGCGCCTGTTGCGGCTGGCGCTGAGCCGATAGCGACAGTTAGGTTCTCGTTGGATCGGATCGAGAACTCGTCTCCCGGACCGACGTATACAATACGTTCAATCGAGGTGAAGACTGAGTTGCGCGCGACGTTGATCTCATGTCCGTTCACAGAGATTGTCCCACTTCCGGCGACGGTGACAATCGCCGTTTCACGTGCTTCAGAACGAGAGTTGTGGACGTAGGTTGCATCAATTTCGATAAGTGAAAAGCTGAGATATTTCCAGCCGGCGGTGTCGGGTGCAATATCGAGGCTGACCCCCGGTTGACCGGTAGGGCGGAAGGGACCAGAGCGCATCAGGATGTTGCCTTTCGGTTGACGTGACCAACGACTCGACCGCCATCTATTGTCACCGGGTACACCGCAACTGGTTGCGTTACGGGACGCCGAGTTGGCTCACCGGTTTTGCAGTCGAAACGACCATTGTGTTTCGGGCACTCGATTTCGCCATCGATGAGTGCGCCGTCGGCGAGATGAATGTTGGCATGGGTGCACAAACCATCACAGAGCATGAACTCATCTTCGCCAAGTTTGCCAAGGACAAATGTGCGGTCTTCAATATCGATTCGGCGGAGTTCTCCGATGTCCATCGACGACGCTGCAGCGAGGTCAATCCCTCCATTTGCATGTTGAACCCAATTCGATTCACCGACGTCAATCCGACGGCGACGGCTTTTGACCTCGGGGACATTGAGTTCGATTTCGTATGTTGGGTCAACATGCTGTCGCGCGAGGGTTGAAAAAATGACTCGGTATGCGGCCGCAGTTGTCGGTACGGCGGGTGCTAACTGGTCTTTCACCTCGGCGTGCAGGTCTGGAAGCGCGTGATAGGGCACGCTCGGGAACATGTGGTGTTCCACGTGATAGTTCATGTTTGAGTACAGAAATCTGAATAGCGGGTTCATGTACACCGTGCGCGTGTTGTAGCGATGATCGAGCACATTCTCTTGCAGACCGGCGTGTTGGGTGATGCCAAAAAATACAACGAGCCACCCGCCATAAACAGTTGGTCCACCGATGAGCGCTATGGGGAGAAACGAGCGAAAGGCGAGACTGAGAATGACGGCGCCGGCGACAATGCTGACGAT
>CALCBR010000108.1:0-1155 GCA_937897105.1 uncultured Acidimicrobiaceae bacterium
CGACCAACGCATCACCGGCTCGCAATCTCTCAACCACGGCGACATCATCACCATCGGATCAACCGAGTTCCGCTACGAATCATCCTGAACTTGCGAACTTAAAATAAATGCCGAAGCCGTCTCAGTGGTGCCGAGTAACGCCAAATCTTCGACTGTTGCAGCAATCGAAGCTCAGTGCGTAAAGCCTCAACCTCGTCATAAGGTCGGTCCTCTAACCGTAGGAGCGACTCAGGTAATTGGCGTCCCCTCGGCACGATCACAATGTCTTCCCACGACCTGCCAAAGACAACGTTGTCGTGAACAAGGCTGCGAGCGATTGTCAATGAGTCACTTCCCTCAACCGGTCGAAGAAATCTCGGGTCACTCGTCGTTCCGCCGACACGAAAGACCTCGACACATCCGTCAATAATCTGCTGAACGGCCGCAATTGGGTGTTGGCCAGTTGACATCAAACTCCATGAGTTCAACTCGACCCACAACACCGGCGCATACTTCTCAAGTGTCCGCTGCATACCCGCAATCGCTGCCGGCTCAGCACCTTCGATATCGACCTTGATGAGATCAACAGCATCAACCCTGTGATCTCGTTCAAGATCGCCGACAATCGAATCGATCGTTCGCATCTCAACGTCAACTGTCAGACCGTGCTGACGGACTCCAGGCACATCAAAGTCATCGACAATGTGTCCGAAAGCCGACTCTTCAACAAACTGAGCAACTCCATCACGATCACCGACCGCGACGTGAAGGGGAGTTACCGAGTTGAGCCCATTTCGCTGAAGGTTTCGCTGCAATACCTCCACCACGCCTGGCCCTGCCTCGATCGCAACGACCGATGCCTGCGGGCAGTACGCCGAGAGAATCGCTGCAGTTACCCCAATGTTGGCGCCCACATCGAGAAGAACTCTGCGACCATCGACACGATCTCTCGAGAGCGGCTCAAAGAAATGGGAACAGAAGGTTTCAAACGAGTTGTCTGGCCCATGTTGGAGACTCGTCAGGTAGACATCATCGGCCGAAACACCTTCGAACGTGAACTGCCTACCCGCAATGGAAAGCGTGATTTCGCCGGTGGGAGCCACCACTCCAACATAGTTCTCACCGCCTACGATCAAGAGGGTGATGGCTAGCGACTCAGCGCCCGACAGGCGCACC
>CALCBR010000109.1:0-14943 GCA_937897105.1 uncultured Acidimicrobiaceae bacterium
CATGCGGCTTCGTACGCTCAAACTTCGCCTTACTCATGACAATGCTTCCTTTATTCTCTCTTTGATCGTTTCGTTACTTGGTTACTCGTGGGTGTTGGCTTACTCGCCGCGAACCCGCTTCACAATTTCGGATGAAATTGCTTCTGGAACTTGCTGATAGCTGTCGAACTGCATGGTGTAGGTCGCTCGACCCTGGGTGCGTGAACGCAGGTCGGTTGAGTATCCAAACATTTCTGACAGCGGAACTTGGGCCTTCACCGTCTGGACGTTGCCGTTCGCTTCCATACCTTCGATGCGACCACGACGACTCGACAGGTCGCCCATCACGTCACCCATATAGTCCTCGGGGGTCACAACCTCGACGGCCATGATCGGTTCGAGGAGAACTGGCTTCGCTGCTTCTGCTGCTTTCTTAATGCCCATCTGACCGGCAACCTTGAATGCCATTTCTGATGAGTCAACGTCGTGGTACTGACCGTCGACGAGAGTGACTTTGACGTCAACCATGCCGTATCCGGCGAGCACACCTGACTCAAGCCCGGCTTGGATGCCCTGGTTGGTCGGCTGGATGTACTCACGGGGAATACGTCCACCGGTGATGGCGTCGACGAACTCGTAACCGTTGCCCGGGTTCGGTTCAACGGTGATCTTCACGACTGCGAACTGACCCGAACCGCCCGACTGCTTAATGTGGCGGTATTCGACCGAGTCAACCTGCTTGGTGATCGTCTCACGGTATGCAACCTGTGGCTTACCAACCGTTGCTTCAACACTGAACTCACGCATCATGCGGTCGACGAGCACTTCAAGGTGCAACTCGCCCATACCTGAGATGACGGTCTGACCGGTCTCTTCATCAGTGCGAACACGGAACGTTGGGTCCTCATCAGAGAGCGACTTCAACGCCTTACCAAGTTTGTCTTGGTCGCTCTTCGTCTTCGGCTCGATAGCGACGTGGATCACCGGCTCAGGGAACTCCATCCGTTCCAAGATGACCGGATTGTCACGGTCGCAGAGCGTGTCACCGGTAGTGACTTCTTTGAACCCGAGGCCGGCAACGATGTCTCCCGCCATTGCGACGTCAAGATCTTCTCGCTGGTTTGCATGCATGAGAAGAATGCGACCGAGACGCTCACGCTTCTCCTTGGTCGAGTTGTACAACTCTTCACCCTTGGCGATTTCGCCCGAGTACACACGGAAGTAAGTGAGTTTGCCGAATGGGTCCGCAACGATCTTGAACGCAAGCGCAGCGAATGCATCGTCGTTCGGGCCCCGCAAGATCTCTTCATCACCGCGAAGGTTGGTTCCTTGCGCCGGCTCAATGTCGATAGGTGATGGGAGGTAATCGATAACGGCATCGAGCATGGGCTGGACACCCTTGTTCTTGAAGGCCGATCCGCACAGAATTGGAACGAAATCGCCTGCAAGGGTTCCGGCACGAATCGCGCGCTTGATCTCTGCAATGGAGACCTCTTCACCGCCGAGATACTTCTCCATCACCTCTTCATCTGAAGTTGCGATGGTCTCCATCATGCGCTCGCGGTAATCGTTGGCGCTGTCAACCATGTGATCTGGAATGTCAACTTCATCCCATTTGGCGCCAAGTTCTTCGTCCTGCCAGATAAGAGCCTTCATCTTGACGAGGTCAACGAGACCTGCGAACGGCTCATTTGACTCTGGGCCACCCGCTCCAACAGGAAGCTGAATGACAAGTGGGTTGGCCTGCAAGCGGCTCTCCACCATTTCCACCGTGCGGTAGAAGTTCGCACCGATGCGGTCCATCTTGTTGACGTAGCAGAATCGGGGCACGTTGTATTTGTTGGCTTGACGCCAGACGGTCTCGGTCTGTGGCTCAACACCAGCAACTGAGTCGAACACGGTGACGGCTCCGTCGAGCACGCGAAGCGAACGCTCAACCTCGATGGTGAAGTCCACGTGCCCCGGCGTGTCAATGATGTTGATGCGATGGTCATCCCAGACGCACGTCGTCGCAGCTGAGGTGATGGTGATCCCCCGCTCCTGCTCCTGCGCCATGTGGTCCATGGTCGCTGCACCGTCGTGCACTTCACCGATCTTGTAACTCTTTCCGGTGTAGTACAGGATTCGTTCTGTTGTCGTGGTCTTTCCGGCGTCGATGTGCGCCATGATCCCGATGTTTCGGGTGCGCTCAAGTGGGAACTCACGCTTGGCCATTACAGGTCACTTCCGTTCGGTCGTCAGGTCTGGGGGATGTCAAAGGGCAAAAAGTTGGCGATCGGGTTGATCACCAGCGGTAGTGGGCGAAGGCCTTGTTCGACTCGGCCATCTTCTGCATATCGTCTCGCTTCTTCATCGAAGCTCCGAGGCCATTTGCTGCGTCCATAAGTTCAGCAGCGAGACACTCGGCCATGGTCCGCTCGCGGCGGGCACGGGAGTACTCGACGATCCAACGGATCGCGAGGGTCGATGCACGACGAGGGCGAACCTCGACGGGCACCTGGTAGGTGGCACCACCAACACGGCGGCTACGCACCTCGAGCGGTGGCTTCACGTTGTCAATCGCACGGCGAACGGTGTCGAGTGCATCGTCACCGGTGCGGCTTGCGATGAGATCCATTGCGTCGTACACGATGCGCTCGGCGGTGCTGCGCTTGCCGTGCAACATGACTTTGTTGATGAGCTGTGTGACGACGGGTGAACGGTACACCGGGTCGGCGACGAGCTCGCGACGTGGGGCTGGACCTTTACGTGGCATGACTTACTTCTCTGCTTTCGCGCCGTAGCGGCTACGGGCTTGCTTGCGGTTCTTCACTCCGGCCGCATCGAGGGCGCCGCGGATGATTTTGTAGCGAACACCGGGCAGGTCACGGACGCGACCACCGCGGACGAGAACAATCGAGTGCTCCTGAAGGTTGTGGCCCTCGCCAGGAATGTAGGCCGTCACTTCAATGCCACTCGAAAGGCGAACACGCGCAACCTTACGAAGCGCCGAGTTCGGCTTCTTCGGAGTCGTGGTGTACACGCGGGTGCAGACGCCTCGGCGCTGAGGGGAACCCTTCAATGCCGGGGTCTTGCTCTTGGTGAACTTCGACTGGCGTCCCTGGCGGACGAGCTGTTGAATTGTTGGCACGTTGACCTTCTCGTTGTTGCGTATATCGGATCTGTGCTGAGCCAAATCGCTCGTTACACAGACCCCGGAATGTTATGAGTGGATACGAAAACCGGCAACCTGTCAGTCACCATCAGCCGCTGCGGCATCACCAACTGCTGCTGTTTCGAAGATACGGGCGAGAGCTGCGGCCGGGTCATCGTCCTCAACCTCGCTTGAGTAATACGTCATCGGCTCGTAGTCAGGAGCTTGCACGGAGAACTCGCGGTAACGCATCATGCCGGTACCGGCTGGGATGAGCTTACCGATGATGATGTTCTCCTTGAGGCCGATGAGACCGTCAGACTTGCCGTCGATCGCAGCCTCGGTGAGCACTCGGGTCGTCTCCTGGAATGATGCAGCAGACAACCATGACTCGGTGGCAAGCGACGCTTTGGTGATGCCCATGATTTCTGGACGGCCCTCTGAGGGGCGTTCACCCGACTCCACCATCGCCCGGTTTGTGTCTCGGAACCGCTTCGCATCAACGCGCTCTCCTGGGAGGAAGTCGGTCGAGCCAGGTTCTGAAACAGCAATGCGGCGCGTCATCTGACGAACGATAAGTTCGATGTGCTTGTCATGGATCGACACACCCTGGTCTCGGTAGACACGCTGCACCTCTTCAACCAGGTACATCTGCGTTTCGCGAGGACCCTTGATTTCCATGAGTTCCTTCGGATCAAACGGTCCGTCGGTGATCGGATCACCTGCACGAATTTCTGCTCCGTCGACCACCTCAGGCAGAGGGCGTGCGCCGAGTGGAAGCACGATCGGGTGTTCATCTCCAGCATCGTCGACAACAACGACTGGAATGCCCTTTCCTTCGTCTTCACCAATTCGCACGACACCTGAAGCCGGTGACAAACGTGCGGAACCCTTCGGGGTACGTGACTCGAAGAGCTCAACAACACGAGGCAGACCGCCAGCGATGTCCTTACCGGCAACACCGCCGGTGTGGAAGGTACGCATGGTCAGCTGCGTTCCGGGCTCACCAATCGACTGTGCGGCGATAACGCCAACCGCTTCACCGAGCTCGATCGCCTTACCGGTTGAGAGCGAACGGCCGTAGCACATTGCGCACACACCGAGTTCGGCATCACAGGTGAGAACTGAGCGCACCCGAACACGGTCAACTGCGGCGTCGTCACGAAGGGCAGCCATCTCAAGGTCGCCGATAATCGTGTTGCGCTCGAGGGTCTTGCGTCCATCGGACAGCGCTTCTGACAATTCGACATCGCTGAGAAGCGCACGGCCAAACAGCTTTGTCTCGAGGTACGAGCGAGTGTTCGCCGTGTCGGGGGCAACGTTTTCAATCCACACGCCGAGCGTGGTGCCACAGTCTTCTTCACGAATGATGAGTTCCTGAGCAACGTCAACCAAACGACGAGTCAAGTAACCCGAGTCAGCGGTACGAAGAGCGGTGTCGACAAGTCCCTTGCGGGCACCAGGAGTAGCAATGAAGTACTCAAGGGTTTCGAGGCCCTCACGGAAGTTCGACTTGATCGGACGAGGAATCATGTCACCACGAGGGTTCGCAACGAGACCACGCATAGCGGCGATCTGACGCATCTGGGTCATGTTTCCGCGAGCGCCCGAACCGACCATCATGTCGATTGGGTTGAAGCGCTGTGACTTGAATTCGGTCTCCATGTCACGGGTGACGGCGTTGGTTGCGTCAGTCCAAATACGAACCTCTTGCTGGCGACGCTCACCGTCGGTGATGATGCCCCGCTTGAACTGCTGCTCAACCTTTTCAGCCTGCGACTCGTGATCTTCAAGAATTGCTTTCTTCGTGTCTGGGGTGCGGACGTCGTCGATTGAGACCGTCAAACCCGACTGTGACGCGAAGCGGTAGGAGATGTTCTTGATGCCATCGAGCGATGCGGCGACTTCTGCGTTGGAGTAGTGATCAGACAACTGCTCAACGATGACGCCGAGCTCACGCTTGCGAAGCACCGTGTCGATGTGGCCGAAGCGCTCGGTGAAGTCGACTGGGAGTGCCTCTTCGAAAAGCACTCGACCCAATGTCGAACGATACTTTTCGGCGCCAGCGGGGCGCATCTCGATCTCGGCGTGCAAGTCGAGTTCGCCAGCGTCGTAGGCCTTAATGGCTTCCCAGTTATGGCGGAACACACGGCCTTCGCCCTTCGAACCCTCAACAAATTCGGTGAGGTAGAACGCACCGATCACCATGTCTTGGGTGGGGGTCACGATCGGACGACCTGACTGCGGTGACAAGATGTTGTTTGCGCTCAGCATGAGCACCCGAGCTTCAGCTTGCGCCTCGGCGGAGAGTGGCACGTGGATAGCCATCTGGTCACCGTCGAAGTCAGCGTTGAACGCTGTACACACGAGCGGATGAATCTGAAGGGCCTTACCTTCGACGAGAACTGGCTCGAACGCCTGGATACCGAGACGGTGCAGGGTGGGCGCACGGTTCAAGAGAACAGGGTGCTCCTTGATGACGTCTTCGAGAACGTCCCATACCTGCGGGCGACGACGCTCAACCATGCGCTTTGCGGTCTTAATGTTTTGTGCAACGTCGAGCTCGACGAGGCGCTTCATGATGAATGGCTTGAAGAGTTCGAGAGCCATCAACTTGGGAAGACCGCACTGGTGCAGTTTCAGGGTTGGTCCGGCAACGATGACCGAACGACCGGAGTAGTCAACCCGCTTACCGAGAAGGTTCTGACGGAAGCGTCCCTGCTTACCCTTCAACATGTCGGACAGTGACTTCAGTGGGCGGTTTCCTGGGCCGGTGACCGGACGTCCCCGGCGACCATTGTCAAACAAAGCGTCCACGGCTTCTTGGAGCATGCGCTTTTCGTTATTGACGATGATCTCAGGGGCTCCGAGATCAAGCAGGCGCTTCAAGCGGTTGTTGCGGTTGATCACGCGGCGATAGAGATCGTTGAGGTCGCTGGTGGCGAAACGGCCACCGTCGAGCTGCACCATCGGGCGGAGCTCTGGCGGGATCACCGGAACGACATCGAGGATCATTGCGCGGGGGTCATTCAGGCGTTGGCTCGACGGATCATCAGCGTCAACACGACGGTTGAACGATGCGACGATCTTCAGACGCTTAATTGCCTTCTGCTTACGCTGAGCGCTGAGCGGCTTCTGGCCATCTTGTGGGTCGATTGCCTCACGGAGCTTGCGCTCTTCTTCGTCGAAGTCGATTCGCTCAATCAGAGACTTGATGGCATCGGCGCCAGTGCCACCTTCGAAGTAGTCGCCGTAACGATCGGTGAGTTCGCGCCACAGCAATTCGTCTTCGAGAATGAGCCGCGAGTGCATGCCCTTGAACTCTTCCCAGGCACGCTGAACCAGATCGATCTCAGCCATGTAGCGCTCGCGCAGGGCTTCAATTTCTTTGTCGGCATCGCGACGAAGTTTCTTCGCATCAACACCTTCGGCTTCGGCGATTTCTGCTTCCGCTTCGAGTTCTTTATAACGACGGTCGATCTCGAGTTCAAGTTCTTTCTCGAGCTCGTCCTTTTCGGCGAGGTACTCGGCCTCGAGGCTTGAAAGATCTTCATGACGACGATCTTCATCAACCCAGGTGACGAGGTTGGCTGCGAAGTAGATGACCTTCTCAAGCTGCTTTGCTTTGAGTTCTTCGCGGGGTTCGAGACCGGCGAGAAGGTACGCAAGCCATGAACGTGTGCCACGGAGGTACCAGATGTGAACGACAGGTGCTGAGAGTTCGATGTGGCCCATGCGGTCACGACGAACCTTCGAGCGGGTCACTTCAACACCGCAACGCTCACAAATAATGCCCTTGAAGCGGACTCGCTTGTACTTACCGCAGTAACACTCCCAGTCGCGGGTTGGTCCGAAAATCTTCTCGCAGAAGAGCCCTTCCTTCTCTGGGCGCAGCGTGCGGTAGTTGATGGTCTCTGGCTTCTTTACTTCACCGTGTGACCACATGCGGATTTGGTCGGCGGTTGCCAGCCCGATCTTCAATTGGTCGAACATGTTGACGTCAAGCATGTCGGTTCCTTCGTTCCTCTTCGTTCGTTCTCGTTCGTGTCAGGTTGATCAGCGGCTTGCACGTTGACGGCTGTCGTCGTCGTCCGCGCCACGCTCAGGTCGGGAAATATCGATACCGAGATCTTCCATCGTGCGATGGATGTCGTCGTCAAGATCACGCATCTCGATCTCGCGGCCGTCGTCGCCGAGTACCTCAACGTTGATGCAGAGTGCCTGCATCTCTTTCATGAGGACCTTGAAGCTCTCTGGCACGCCAGGTTCTGGGATGTTGTCACCCTTCACGATGGCCTCGTACACCTTGATGCGGCCGAGAACATCGTCACTCTTGATCGTGAGGAGTTCCTGCAAGCAGTAGGCGGAACCGTAGGCCTCGAGGGCCCACACTTCCATCTCACCGAAGCGCTGTCCGCCGAACTGGGCTTTACCACCGAGCGGCTGCTGAGTGATCATCGAGTATGGGCCGGTTGAGCGGGCGTGAATCTTGTCGTCGACCAAGTGGGCGAGTTTCAAGATGTACATGAAGCCAACCGTGACCGGGTTGTCATAGGCCTCGCCAGTACGACCGTTAAAGAGGGTTGCCTTACCGTTAGTGCCGATCAGCCGGTCGCCGTCGACGCTTTCTGGGGTGAGGTTGCCAAGCACCTGCTGAATAGTTGGGTGCTTACCGGCCTTTTCGACCTCGTCCCAGTTGGCACCGTCGAAGACTGGTGTCGACACGAAGACCGATGGATCGGTGCTCGGACGAGTCTTCCGCTCGACACCACGCACGGGCGCATTGCCAACGGTCTCGCCGGATGCGTCAGACCATCCCCAGCGAGCGCCATAACCGAGGTGCGCTTCAAGCACCTGGCCAACGTTCATTCGGCTTGGAACACCGAGCGGGTTGAGGATGATGTCGACAGGTGAACCGTCTGCGAGGTACGGCATGTCTTCAACAGGTAGCACCTTGGAAATGACACCCTTGTTGCCGTGGCGTCCAGCAAGTTTGTCGCCCACTGAAATCTTGCGGGTCTGAGCGACGTACACGCGAACGAGTTGGTTCACTCCAGGAGCGAGTTCGTCGCCGTCATCGCGGTTTGACACCTTGACGTCGATGACCTTTCCAGACTCACCGTGCGGAACCTTGAGGCTGGTGTCTCGAACTTCGCGAGCTTTCTCACCGAAGATTGCACGCAAGAGCCGCTCTTCTGGGGTGAGTTCGGTTTCGCCTTTTGGTGTGACCTTTCCGACGAGGACATCACCGGGGCCAACTTCGGCACCGATGCGGATAATTCCACGGTCATCGAGGTCGGCGAGGATGTCGTCGGAGAGATTCGGGATGTCACGCGAGATCTCTTCTGGGCCGAGCTTGGTGTCGCGAGCGTCGATCTCGTGGACGTGAATGTGAATCGACGTCAACACATCGTCTTTCACCAGCCGCTCCGACAAGATGATGGCGTCCTCGAAGTTGTAGCCCTCCCACGGCATGAATGCGACGAGGAGGTTCTTTCCGAGAGCGAGTTCACCACGGTCGGTTGACGGACCGTCTGCGAGCACTGTTCCCTTCTTGACCTTTTCGCCTTCGGCAACCCGCACGCGATGGTTGATGCAGGTGTCTTGGTTCGAGCGACGGAACTTCGACAGGAGGTATGTGGTCTTGCCCGACTTCGTGTAGTTCACGGTGATCGTCTCACCGCTTACTTCTGTCACGACACCGTCTTCGGTTGCTTCGATGAGGTCGGCAGCGTCACGTGCGGCCCGACTTTCAATGCCGGTTCCGATGTATGGCGCTTCAGCGCGAAGCAACGGAACTGCCTGGCGCTGCATGTTCGCTCCCATGAGTGCACGGTTTGCGTCGTCGTGCTCAAGGAATGGAATCAGTGCTGTTGCAACCGAAACGATCTGCTTCGGTGACACGTCCATGAAGTCGACCTCTGCGGGGGCGACGTAGCCAATGTCGGTGGTTGCACCGAAGAAGCTTTCCTGTTCAAGCATCTTTCGGAGGTCGTCAAGGCTCGCCGCCTGAGGTGAACGACGAACAAGCACACGAGGGTTCTTGAACGTGCCGTCAGGGTTGAGCGGAGCGTTGGCCTGTGCGACGACGTAGTCCTCTTCTTCGTCGGCGGCCATGTAGACGATCTCACCGGTCACGCGGCCATCGACAACGCGACGGTACGGGCTCTCAATGAACCCAAATTCGTTGACCCGAGCGAAGCTCGACAGACCACCGATAAGCCCAATGTTTGGACCCTCAGGGGTCTCGATTGGGCACATACGGCCGTAGTGCGAGAAGTGGACGTCACGCACTTCGAAGCCAGCGCGCTCACGGCTGAGACCACCAGGGCCGAGGGCGGAGAGGCGGCGGCGGTGCGTGAGACCCGACAGCGGGTTCACCTGGTCCATGAACTGTGACAGCTGGGATGTGCCGAAGAATTCTTTAATCGCGGCCTGGACCGGACGGATGTTGACCAGGGTGTTCGGGGTGATCGCTTCGACATCTTGGGTTGTCATGCGCTCACGGACCACACGCTCCATGCGGCTGAGGCCGATGCGAACCTGGTTCTGGATGAGTTCACCCACCGAGCGGATGCGACGGTTCGCGAAGTGATCCTGATCGTCGAGACGGTAGCCAGGCTCCTGCTTGACGAGGTTCAACATGTAGGTCACTGCTGCGAGCACCTCGCAACGGCTGAGGACGTACTGGCCCTCTTCTGGGAGGTCGAGTAGCGGCTCGCCGTCAAGGTTGGTTCCGCTGAGATCGAAGATCTGTCCGAGGCGCTCGACTTCCGCTCCTAGTTTGCGGTTGAGCTTGTAGCGACCGACACGGCTGAGGTCGTAACGACGGCTTTCAAAGAACGCGTTACGGAAATAGGCCTTTGCTGACTCGACGGTTGGTGGCTCACCTGGACGGGCACGCTTGTAAATCTCGACGAGTGACTCTTCACGGGTTGGGGCGTTGTCACGCTCTTTATCCCATTGGTCTTCGAGGAAATCGAAATGGCGAACAAACTGCTCAAGGAAGCCAGGAGCATTTTCTTCGTCGTAACCGAGGGCACGAAGCAGCGTGAAGATTCCGATGCGGCGCTTGCGAGCAACTCGGGTTCCGCAGGTGACGTGCTTTCCGGGGCGGTGCTCGACGTCAAACTCCATCCATTCACCGCGATACGGGTGAATGGTTCCCTTTACGAGCTGGTGCTTCGTCAGGTTGCGGAGACGGTAGCGCTCACCTGGCTCAAAGATGACGCCTGGGCTACGAACGAGCTGTGACACGACGACACGCTCGGTGCCGTTGATGATGAACGTTCCTTTTTCGGTCATCATCGGGAATTCGCCCATGAACTGCATTTGCTCTTTGATCTCGCCGGTGTGCGCGTTGAGGAAGCGAGCACGGACAAAGATCTGCGACTGGTACGTCATGTTGTGCTGACGGCAGTGCTCCACCGAGTACTTCGGCTCTGGGCGCAGGTCAGGGTCGAACGGATCGAAGTCGAGTTCGAGCTGAAGGTTTTCTGAGAAATCCTTGATCGGCGAAATATCGCGGAAGGTGTTTGCTAAGCCTTCTTCGAGAAACCACTTAAAGCTTTCACGCTGAATTGCAAGCAAGTCGGGAAGCTCTAATGGTTCCTCGAGGTTGCCAAAGGAATAACGCTCACGGGTGGTCGAACTGGCCACGGTTCACCTCAAATTCTTAGCGAGTCGGTCAAGTGAGCGCGCCAAGAAAACACACACGGGGGGAGTGTTCAAACGACGACGCACAGCAACGGACGATCCTACCGCCGTCGGGCGAGGATCGTCAACGTGCTACTACCGCGTCTTCGTGACACCAAACGGCGGCGCCGAGGTGCTGTGGCCGACAACGTAGAAAATTCAGACCACCTCTGTCAAGCACCTCAATACGGCAACGGGCCCCGGGGAGCGAAGTCCCCGGGGCCCGATTGACCGAATCACAGACTCACTTGAGTTCGACGGTTGCTCCAGCTTCTTCGAGCTTGCCCTTCGCCTCTTCGGCTGCATCCTTGGCTGCACCTTCGAGGATGGGGCTTGGTGCGCCATCAACGAGATCCTTGGCTTCCTTCAGGCCGAGGCTCGTGAGCTCACGAACGACCTTGATGACCTGGATCTTCTGGCCACCAGCGTCGGCGAGAACGACGTCGAAGTTGTCCTTCTCTTCGGCGCCGGCGTCGCCACCGCCACCACCAGCTGCAGGAGCAGCGGCAACAGCAACAGGAGCTGCAGCGGTTACTTCGAAGCGCTCTTCGAAGGCATCAAGAAGCTCTTTGAGCTCGATAACTGACATGTTTGAAATTGCGTCGAGAATTTCTTCTTTGGTCGACATGGTGTTTTCCTCTTTCGATGTGTTTGAAAATTATTGATTAGTCGGGGTGGCTGCTTAGGCAGCCTGCTTGTCGATAAGTGCGGCAAGGCCGTAGGCGAAGTTGCGTGGCATTGCCTGCAACAGTCCGGCGGTCTTGACGAGCGGTGCCTGAAGCGCGCCGGCGAAACGGGCGAGCAACTCTTCGCGAGATGGGAGATCTGCGAGTGCTGCTACATCGGATGCGGAGAGAATGGTTTCTCCCAGCACTCCGCCTTTCACGACGAGGCTTGGGTTTGCCTTGGCTGCGTCGCGAAGTGCCTTTGCGGCTGCGGCGA
This sequence comes from uncultured Acidimicrobiaceae bacterium, assembly GCA_937897105.1. GTDB lineage: Bacteria > Actinomycetota > Acidimicrobiia > Acidimicrobiales > Ilumatobacteraceae > Casp-actino5. The sequence goes on from CALCBR010000109.1 coordinate 11,750, forward strand.
CATCACCGGCGACAAATGTGAGGGCGGTTGGTCCAATGAGAATCTCGTTGAGGCCCTCGACTCCGGCCTCGGTTGCGGCAAAACGAGCGAGCGTGTTTTTGTACACGGTGTGCTCAGCGCCTGAGCCACGCAGCGAATTACGAAGGTCAGTGATGTCCTTCACGGTCATTCCGCGGTACTCAGAAACAAATACGGCATCTGCTGATTGCAGGCGCTTGCTGATCTCAGCAACGGTGTCGACCTTGTGTTGACGTGGTGCTCTAGTGGCAGTGTCGGTCATGGTGCTTTCCTCCTTTCAAATATGTCGGTGGCTCGCATTTCGGCGATACCACACGACACACACCGTCATCGGTGTACTTCGGAGGCAGCACCTCGGTTGGCGGCAAATCCATTACCCCGTGTGGAACTCCACGTGGGACCAACTGTCTTCGGCGAGCGATTGCTATGTGCGACGAAACGCTATCTGCGCTCCGACATTTTTAAACCTCAGTCGTTATCTGGACGGAGGCGGCCGATGTCGATGCGGACACCAGGGCTCTGGGTCGTTGACACCGTAATCTTTCGGATGTAACGGCCTTTTGCGCTTGCGGGCTTTGCGCGCTGAATCTCGTCGATCACCGCACGGAAGTTTGCTTCGATCTGTTCGGGCGTGAACGAGGCCTTACCGAGTTGCACGTGCACGTTTCCGAAGCGGTCGGTGCGGTACTCAACCTTCCCGCCCTTGAATTCACTTACGGCTCGACCGACGTCGGTGGTGACGGTGCCCGTCTTCGGATTTGGCATGAGACCGCGTGGGCCAAGGGTGCGACCGATACGACCGACGAGCGGCATCATGTCGGGTGTAGCAATCGTGAGATCAAAGTCCATCTTTCCGGCCTCGATCTGCTCAGCAAGGTCATCGGCACCAACGATGTCTGCACCGGCGGCACGAGCCTCATCGGCGGCAGGACCGGCAGCAAAGACAGCAACACGAACGTCGCGACCGGTACCCGATGGAAGAGCGACGGTTCCGCGAACCATCTGGTCGGCTTTACGAGGATCAACGCCGAGGCGGATCGCTACTTCGACGGTCTCATCAAACTTTGCTTTCGCAATGCTCTTCAAGATGCTGATGGCTTCGGTCGGAGCGTAAAACGTCTCCCGGTCGAACGCCTTCAGAGAATCTGCGTATTTCTTTCCTGACATTGTTGTCTCCCTCAGTGGTTGTCATCCCCCGGGCGAGGTTGTCCCGGGCCGGATGGTGTGTATAGCGAACGTGGTTAGTGAAATGGCTCGAGCCTCAGCTCGTCGAAATTCCCATCGAACGGGCGGTGCCACGGACCTGCTGCTTCGCAGCCTCAAGATCGTTGGCGTTGAGGTCGGGCATCTTGATCTTTGCGATCTCTTCAACATCGGCATCAGAAATGGTGGCTGCAGTCTCCGTTCCCGGGTTGCTAGCTGCTTTTGCAATGCCTGCCTTCTGACGGATGAGAACCGGTGTTGGCGGCGTCTTCAAGATGAAATCAAAAGTGCGATCTTCGTAGATCGTGATTTCGGTCGGAACGACGGTGCCTGCCTGTGACTCGGTGGCCGCGTTGTAGGCCTTCACGAAATCCATGATGGCGATGCCATGTGGACCAAGCGCAGTACCGACAGGAGGCGCTGGCGATGCCTTACCTGCTTCAATTTGGATCTTGACGATCGCTGCGACGTTCTTCTTAGCCATTGTTTTCTCTCTTCGTTACCTATCGTGCTGCAGCCGTGAGCCGACGCTCAGAGCTTCGACACCTGACTGAAGTCCATTTCGACGAGGGTCTCGCGTCCGAAAATGTTGACGAGCACCTTGAGTTTGAGGTGATCGGCATTGATCTCGGCGATTTCGCCCGCAAAATCTGCGAATGGGCCTTCCTTGACGCGAACCGCTTCCCCAACTTCGTAATCGAGTTTTGGCTTCGGACGAGCCGCTGCTTCTGCGCCGTCAGTTTTTGGAGCGAGGAACGTACGAACCTCACGTCGACGGAGTGGCGCGGGCCGTTGCCCTCGATCGCTTTGTCCGACAAAACCGGTGACACCAGGGGTGTTACGAATGCAGTACCACGACTCGTCGTCCATCTCACAACGGACGAGAAGGTATCCAGGGAACACCTTGCGCTGAACGGTCTGCTTTTTGCCGTTCTTGAACTCGACGACGTCTTCCATTGGAATGACGACTTCGTAGATCTTGTGCTCCATATCCATTGACTGGATACGGGCATGAAGGTTTGCGGTGACCTTCTTTTCGTAGCCCGACTGGGTATGCACGACATACCAACTTCCCGGACGTGTCCAGGGGTCGTCTTCAATCGGAGCATCCTCAGCTGGGACGGCCACTTCTTCTGCGCCGGTGTCTTCTGCGTTCTCTTCGCCAGTGTCAGCAACTTCGTTGTCACCAGCGGTGACGTCGGCGTCATCGACGAGCACGCCGTCGCTCAGTACTGCGTCGTCGGTCATGTTGCTCTCCTCGGCGTTCATGCGTAGAACCACCGCATCAATGAGCCGAGGCCAAAGTCAAGCCCCGAGACGTAGGCGGTGTACACCACGACGGTCACCAACACGATGAGTGAGTATCGAACCACTTCTGGACGCTCAGGCCAGGCGACCTTGCGCATCTCGTCTCGCACCTCACGAAGGTATTGACGAGGTCCAACGCGATTTCGGTTCACCTGACGTGGGGCGCGAGTGGGAGCACCCTTTTCGTCGAGGGCTCCTTGGCGCTTCAGCAAGCGCTTCTGTTCGCGGTTTAGATCGTCTAAAGACATGTGATTCGTCGTTTCGTATTCGTTCGCAGCAGTGCTGCAGCAGGGCAGGAGGGACTCGAACCCCCGACCGTCGGTTTTGGAGACCGATGCTCTACCAACTGAGCTACTGCCCTTAAAGGGACGGTCAGCGTACCAGCCGTCTCCCGATCAGTTGCAGAGCCAGGTCAGCGGGTCTCTTTGTGAAGTTCGTGCCGACGGCAAAAACTGCAGTATTTCTTCATCTCGAGTCGTTCGCGATCGTTGATCTTCGACTTCATCGTGATGTAGTTGCGCCGCTTGCAATCGGTGCACTCAAGGGTGATTTTCACCCGCTTATCTGACTTTGCCATGACTCATTGCCTCACTTGATGATTTTGGTGACACGGCCCGCACCAACGGTCCGACCACCCTCACGAATCGCGAAACGCAAACCCTCAT
>CALCBR010000110.1:0-12505 GCA_937897105.1 uncultured Acidimicrobiaceae bacterium
CATCAAACGGCAGTGTCACAAAATGCCAAGCCGGCCGCTTCGGCCATCTCCACAACACGGCAGCAAACGAAAATTCGATACCAATGAGCGTATCCACCGAGCTAAAGCCCCTGATCGCCGCTCCAGATCAGATTTTCTCTGACTTCCCATAAAAGCAGTAACAAATGAGACACAACTAGCGATTACCTAAATGTTCCAGCAACAGTTCCCCCCACCAGAAAAGCCCACCTGAGGAAGCAGCGTCGCTTACCAGGTGGGCTTTTCGCTCCCTACCAGAGTCGGCACTTCGGCAATCGAGCAAACCCTCCGACTCCGTTTGTTCTGGAAGCCGCCGGAGAAAGGGGTGTCAACTATCCGATGCGGTTGCGTTTGACCTTGATGCCGGCGTCTTCGCGGTCCCAGGTATCGGCGGTAACGCCGTCACTCTTCAGCAGGTGTTTCTGAACTTTCTGGGTTGGTGTTTTGGGAAGTTCTTCAACAATTCGGATGTACCGCGGCAGCATGAAGTGCGCCATCCGTGGTTCGAGGAACTCGAAGAGTTCTTTGCTGTCGATATTGGCTCCGTCGACGGGCGCGACGACGATCATCACGTCGTCTTCGCCGAGCTCGCTCGGCACCGGTATCGCTGCAGCCTCAGCGATGTCAGGGTGAGCGACAACTTCATTCTCGACTTCAAATGATGAGATGTTCTCGCCTCGACGTCGAATGGCGTCTTTGATGCGATCGACGAAGAAAAAGTTGCCGTCTTCGTCGTATCTGAAGCCGTCGCCGGTGTGGAACCAGCCGTTGCGCCACGCATTGGCAGTTGCCTCAGGGTTCTTGTAGTAGCCGTGGTTCATCGCCCACGGGCGATCGCTACGAACAATCAACTCGCCGGTCTGGCCCGGAGCAACCTCGCAGTCATTGTCGTCGACCACTCTGGCCTCGATGCCTGGTCGCACTTTGCCGCACAGCCCAGGAATATTCGGGTGGAGGTCTGACATGAGCGGGGAGGAGACCTCGGTCATGTTGAAGGTGGTGAGGGCATCCAAGTTGTAGCGCTTGGTGACGCGCATCGCTTCTTCAGTCCACGGCACGATCACGGTTGTGCGCAGCGAGTGGTCTTGCTCTCCTTCAAACTCGGGCAGGTTGAGCAGAAACGGCACCATGGCGGCGAGCAAACATACTGCCGTGATGTTGTGTTCGTTGACGGTTGACCAGAACTCGTCGGTACGAAAGTGGGTGTCGACCACGCATGACCCGCCGGTGGCGAGAGCGATGTTGATGAACACCGTGCCGCCCACATGGAACAGCGGCAGGTTGACCAAGGTGCGGTCGTCGCCGTCGAATCGCGGATGCGCCTCGGTCCCCATCGAATATCCCTGAAGATAGGAAGAGAGCACGGCCTTCGAAGGTCCGGTCGTACCTGACGTGAAGATGATGTACTGGGTATCCCACGGATCGACAGCGTCAGGCATTTCGGTTAATCCAGTTGAGGGTGTCAGTGTTGACGCCGGGTGGGTCGTGAGCCTTGACACTTCGATGGCGTCAACGTTGTCAGTTCCGACAATCACGATGTCGTTGAGCGACGCGGTGTCGACGTCGTTGAGTCGCGTTGCGAGATCGGCGTGGCAGATGATGAGACGAGCATCGGAGATTCGTACCTGGTGCTCGAGGATGCCGCCTTTGTACGCAGTGTTGAGGGGGACATAGACCGCGCCGAGGTAGTTGAGGCCAAACCAGGTGAGCACAGCGTCGGGCCCGTTCGGCTGCCACGAGAGCACGTGGTCACCTTTGACGACTCCGAGGTCTGCAAGCGCCTTGGCAGTTCGGCGAGTGTGTTCGAGTGTCTCACGCCACGTCCACGTCGGCCCGTTCTGGAAAATGAGCGCGACGTCGTCAGGCTTCACCTCGGCCCAACGTTCGAGCAGGTCGCCGAGAACGCACTCGTCCCGGCCGGGAATACGGTGATCGAACATCGCAGCATCATCCAACATCAGAACCCCCTTCTGAGATGTTGAAGCGACCCTACCTGTCAGCGAGTTCGAAGTTTCGACTGCAACTTGCGGCGAATCGTCACCTACGGTCGGCGTATGGCTCTTGACGCACTTCCCGCCGAGTTCATCGGCACCCTTACCGCAAGCACTCAGGAGGTCGACCGACCCGTTGTTTCTCGTGGTCCGTTTGGCACCAAGGTCGTTGCCACGGTTACCGGCGGCACCTTTATTGGGCCGAAGATTAACGCGTCACTTCTTCCCGGAGTTGCTGCGGGAGACTGGGTCACCATGCTCGGCGATGGCGGTTTCTCTCTCGATGTTCGCCTCTCATTTCGTACCGAGGACGGCGCCGACATATATGTGACGTACACCGGTTTTGCGAAGCCCAACGGCGACGGCACGAGCAGCATTCGCACCGCACCGCGGTTCGAAACCGGCGACGAGCGGTACGCATGGCTGAACGGTCTGTTCTGTGTTGCGATTGGTGCCACAACTGACGAGGGCGTGCGATACGAGGTCTACGCCATCTGATATAGCGATGTTGATGGGCTACGGTCGTCAGCATGGCACATCCATCGATTACGACTGAAAAGATCAACAACGTCCTTTGTATTTCCGTTGACGACGGAAAAGCAAACGCTTTTTCCATTTCGCTGCTGGAAGCTTTAGGTGAGGAGATCACTCAAGCCGAAGCCGACCCTGACATCGGTGCCGTGGTACTTGCAGGGAACGCCAAGATCTTCGTCGCAGGGTTCGATTTAGATGTCATCAACTCGGGAGACGTAAAAGCGATTACCGGCTTGGTGTCAGCTGGTGGGTCGTTCATCCGCCAGGTGTACGGCGCGTCGCTGCCGGTGGTAGCGGCGTCTACTGGTCATGCAGTTGCCGCTGGGGCACTGTTGTTGCTCGGCTGCGACTACCGCGTCGGAGTTGACGGTCCGGTGAAAATCGGACTCAATGAGGTTGCAATTTCGTTGACGCTCCCCGAATGGGCATTACTCATCGCACGAGAACGACTATCGAAGCGTCACCTTCAGGTATCGGTTGCAAACGCAAAACTCTTCGATGGCCAAGGCGCAGCGGATGCAGGATTCCTAGATGAAGTCACCGCAGCAGATCAAGTTGTTAGCCGGGCGATCGAAGTGGCGCAGGGGTTCGCAGAGCAGCTCGATGCTCGGGCTTATGCGTCAACGGTGCGGGCGTTGCGTGGTGATGTGCTCAGCCAGATGGATGCAGCAGTTGCCGCTGAGCGTGCCGCTGTCGGTCTCTGATCGCGCTGTCTAGTCAGAAGACTGGGGACGTACACCGATCAACGTGGCGGTCATCGTTGCGATGAGCCTGTCGGGATCGTCGATTGTGTAGAACGCTGCTTCTGCGGCGGTGAGCGTGGTTCCAGCTCTGACAACGGAGCCACGTCCTTCAAAATGTGCTCCTGCTGCGGGGCGAAGAAGGTTGAGTTTGTATTCGACGGTGAGCACCTCGGTGCCTAACGGCATCAGCGTTTGTGAAGCCCAACCGCACGACGAATCGAGAATCGTTCCGATGATGCCGGCGTGAAGAAATCCGTGGTGTTGGGTGAGTGACTCGCTGGCGTTGATGCGAAGCCGCACCTCGCCTGAGGCAACGAGATGCAGTTCAGCACCAATGGTTGTCATGAGTCCTTGTTTGGCGAAGCTGTCCTCAATTGCTGCGGTGACGTTGGGGTCGAGTTTGGGAGATGTCATGGGTTGCTCGCTATCAAAGTTGTGTGCAGCCTCAACGCGTTTCATTTGGCTTGGGGTTACTCATGTCAGCATTACTCCTCAATCAGTGGAGGGAGGCTGCGGCTAGTGGAGGGAGGTCGCGGCGCAAGGTGATCCATTCCGAGTTGTGCCCCTATCTCAAGTCGACTGTCATGGGCGATACCGGCATCGATTGGAATACCCGTGGCGTCAGCGATGCGATCCATGATGCTGAACATTGCGATGGTCGTGCTTGCGTCTACAACGGCAGATTCCCCCATCGAGTTTTGAAGTTGATTACGTACTTCAGTAATCGTGGCTGGGTCACCTTGCATGACAGCCTCGACGAACTCAAGGAGCTCAGCACCGTCTGGCACGTGTGTTTCGACATTGGCGTCTCTCACGGCATCGACGTTGGCTTCTTGGCCACTGATTCCACTGCTCGCACGGAGCAGGTTGGCGTGTGCAGTAGTTCAATAGAAACATTCGTTGATGAGTGAGACCCTGGAGGCAACGAGTTCGGTTTGCGCACGGCTCAGCGCACGGTTTGGATGCGAAAAGCGTGGGTCAGGCACATGACGGAACGCCATGTAGTGGGTCTCAGCGATACTGTTGAGGCAGTGCATTTCTGCTGGCACCGCGCTGAGTGCTCGTTCCACTTCTGACACTTGGCTTCTTTCGCCGTAGAGAGCAATCCATTCGGGAGCGTCTGCTTGGCTTGGGGTAAGTCGAGGTACCCAAGATTCGTCGGTGGAAGCGCTCGTAGGTCGCTGTTTTGTCGGTTCCCCATCTTTCGGGGCGGGTAACTGTGCTGGATCGACGCCGACAGCCGTGGAAAACACGTCGAGCGCGTTCAGGAAAATCGCAACGCTGAGAAGTTCGACGTAATGCTCAGGGCTGAGTTCACTTTCGTTGATGACGTGTTCATACCAAGTCCTTGTGAGCCGGCCCGGATCAGTAATGATGCGGTGAATGATGTCGACAACTTGAGGATCAAGGTCACCGGGGCCGTCGTGGTGTCCACTGATAGAGAAAGGTGATAGCGCTGCTTTGCGGTCGGCACACAACTGACAGGAACGCGCCGCTCTGGCCTCTTCGGCGATAGCCCGTCGCTCTGATGCTGTCCACCATGTGCCGGGACTTGTCAGGTGGTCGATGACCTGGTTGTGTGAGGCCGTTACGTCATCGCGAATTGCGACGGAGGCGTTGCTGTAGTTAATGGTGGTCATGGGCTTGGCCTGGAAGAGTCTTCGTTATTGTTGCCGAAGTCGTCGGGGGTGACTGGTTGAAACGTAGTCACGCTGTTGCCGGCCGAACGAGTTAGAAATCCGCGCAAGTAGCGCGGTGCGCGAGTCTCATCACGAGATGTTTGGTGTTGTCCTGCAGCGGCGGTTACCGGCTCGTTCGTTACTCGACGACTTGCGTACCGTGATCGTTACTGCGGGGGCTCCCGTCTGGGGGCAGGAAAAGGAGAGAGTCATGGATTTCGACATCATGGTGGGCCCAAGCCGATGGAGTGATGCCGCTGAACTTGCGGTGACGGCGGAAAGCGCCGGTTTCTCTGGGCTCATGTTCACCGAGACTGGGCAGACACCGTGGATGAGTATTGCGGCTGCAGCGATGGCGGCGCCGAGCCTCACGTATTCAACTGGTATCGCTGTTGCGTTTCCGATGAGCCCGATGGTCGCAGCGAGCCTTGCGTGGGAGTTGGCTGGTAACACGAAGGGCCGGTTTCGTTTAGGACTCGGTAGCCAGGTTCGAGCGCATGTTGAGCGGCGCTACGGCATGGAGTTTGATCCTCCGGGTCCTCGCATGCGTGATTATTTGCACGCAGTGCAAGCGACGCTTGCGGCGTTCAGAGGTGACGAAAAGCTTGACCATCGTGGCCCGTATTACGAACTCACGATGCTTCCCCAGCAGTGGATGCCGCTTTCGCATGATCATGGTGACGTGAAAGTTGATGTGTCAGCGGTTGGTCCATGGATGACTCGTATGGCCGGGGCGGTGGCTGACGGGGTGCATGTGCATCCGCTGCACTCGGTGCATTACATCAATGAGCGGTTGCTTCCTGCAGTTGCTGAGGGTGCAGCGAGTGCAGATCGCGACCCGGCTGAAGTTGATTTATTGATTCCGGCGTTCATCGTGCCTGGTGACACCCCTGAAGAACGTGAGGCGCTCGCTCATCGGGCGCGAACACAAATCGGGTTTTACGGCTCAACGAAGAACTACGCCTTTCAGTTCGACGACCTTGGGTTCGAGGGCGTGTCGAGCCGTTTGAACGACTGCATCAAAGCCGGCGACATGAACGGCCTCGCTGCGACAATCACCGATGAGATGCTCGACACGTTCGCCATTGTTGGGCCGTGGGCTGAAATCGCGGATCGTTTGATTGACCGTTACCAAGGGTTGGCTGAGCGAGTGATCTCGTATCTCACCGTTGACGATGTCGCAACAAACCCTGACAACGTATCGAAATGGCGCGACGTCGCAACCGCGGTAACGGCAGCCTGAGAACCCAACTTGCTTATGCTGATGACCGGGCGACGTGACGATGAGCCACACATGTTCTCACAAGTAAATGGAGTGATCAGGTGAACACAATTTCTTGTTTGGTGCAGGCTGAAGGTGCAGCGGCACAACATCAAAGCGAACTTGAGCAAGCGCTTCGTACCAATCACGCTGCGCAACTTGACGGAGCAGACGTCGACATCTCGTGGCGGCTTGTCGAATCGGGGCTCATGTTCACCGCAGGGGCCCCAAGCTCGTCATCAGTCATCGCCTGCACAATCAATGGCCCGACGACATTGACGCAACGTGAGACATATATGCGGTCGATCTGTGATTTCTGGACCGACATCACAGGCTGCACCGACCATGAAATTGTTGTATCTATCAGCGAGATCTCAGATCTCCCCTCATCACATGAAAGCGTGAATTCCTGATGCCCTTCTACCATGCCATCGTTCGCCCCGAAGTGCTTGCACCTGCCGACCGAGAGGCACTTTCGAATGACGTAACGAGTGTTCATTGTGACGTGACGGGAGCACCTCGAACATTCGTTCACGTGTTGTACACCGTTGATGATGCAAACCGCCTTCCTGATCACATCGACGTGCTCTATCGAGCCAACATCCGTTCAGGTCGTACACCTAAACAAAAGGCTGAACTCAGCACCCGTCTGCAAAACGCCACCGCAGAGCGCACCACAGCGAGCCCTTCCAGTGTCGCAATCCACATCGACGAAACAGAAGCGTCCTTTGTGATGGAAGGCGGCAGTCTGCTTCCTGAACCTGGTTCACCTGAAGAAGAAGCGTGGAAAGCGCTCGATACGTGACGTGAAGTTCAGCGCCCGAGTGGGCGTTGACCGTTATGGGAGACTGATCACGTGATTCCCGCTGATGAAACCTATGAAGGTACGTGGCCGTATGCGCCACAGTTTTTTGACGGATGCGGATTTCGACAGCATTACGTCGACGTGGGGGAGGGGGACCCCATTGTGTGTCTGCACGGTGAACCGACATGGGGGTACCTCTATCGACACATGATTGACCCGCTCGCTGAACATGGTCGGGTCATCGTTCCTGACCACATGGGGTTCGGGAAGAGCGAAACCCCGCACGACAAGGCGTACACGTTGCAGACCCACACAGAGAACCTTGTCGGGTTGATCGAACATCTTGATTTGAAGAACATCACGTTCGTGATTCAAGACTGGGGTGGTCCGATCGGCACAGCGTTCACCGTGCGGCACCCTGATCGGGTCGCGCGGCTTGTCTACATGAATACGGTCAGCGGGTATGGCCGTCCGGGGCCTGAGGTAACTCCGGCGAATGAGTCACGTTGGTTGCGGTGGATCGGCGACGGGCTGGAGTCTGGTCGCACTGAGCAGGTGCTTCGTAACGCTGGGTCAACGGTGCTGTCGGTTATGCGGATCATAGGGTTCAGTAACCCTGAGGCGATGACCGATACGTGGACTCGGGCGTACAGCGATCAGTTCCCTGACTGGGAAAGTTCCATCGGTGCATACGAGTTCCCTATGGATGTCTACACCGGACGCATCGCAGAGTACGTCATCGCGGGTGCTGCGGGTGTGAACGAGTTGGCAGCAAAACCAGCGATGCTGTTGGAAGGAATGGGAGATCAAGCCATTCCGCCTGATCGAGCGATCGCAGATTTTCGCGGAGTGTGGCCCGAGGGCCCGGTAGTTGAACTTCCCGGTGTTGGTCATTTCTGTCAGGAAGACGCGCCGGAAATCCTCGTCAGCAACATCGTGCAGTTTTTGCAGTCGACCTAGCGGTTGCCGGCCGGACGGCCGAGGTTGAAAAATGCCCTCGGTGTGGGTTAGCAGTTCAAAGCTTCCGTCAGGTGATCGACAAGGGCGTGCTCGTTCGCCCCAATTTGCAGTTCAGTGACTGCTCCGCTGTTGATGTTGCGTTGAACTTCTTCTGCGGCAGCGAAGTCTTCTGCGGGAATGGTTGCGCACACTCGTTCCCAGTTGCGGTCCCACAACTCTGTGTCATGTTGACGATCTTTAGGCACGAGCATTGTGAGACGGGCAGTGGTTCTCGTGGGGTCAGTGGGGTGAGGGCGTAAAGAGAACAGCTCGATGTGGCCGGCCTGCCATTGGATAACTGTGCCGGGAACGAGCACGATCGGGGCTGTCATGCCGCCATACACCTGCCAATCGTCACGTGGGTTCTCTGAGATGTCTCGCATGAGTCGGCTTTTTGGAAGCCAGCCGATGAAGTGGTGTTCGTGTCGATCGATGAGAAACGTATTTGAGGGGAAATATGGGGCGATTGAATTTCGGTGAAGGTATTTCAGGTGGTAAAGCTCGAGAAATCCATCGGTGAGTAGTTTCCAGTTGCAGGCGAGGTCGTAATCAGTTTCTGCGTGATGCACCATTGAGCCGGCGCCGAGGTCGACGAGCAGTTCATCGATGTCGGGTCCGAGCCAGTCGGCAACTCGGGTGGAGCTGGCGGGGTCTGGAGTCACCCAGATGATTCCATGACGTTCTTCGCATGCGAGTTGATGGAGTCCTGTTGTGCAGGGGGCAGCGGAAAATAGGGACGCGTCGGTGATCGAGCGAAGGGATCCGTCGAGGTCGTATGACCATCCATGGAAGCCGCATGACAAGACACGTGCGGAACCAGATGGGCGGTGTTCAACCGTTGCTCCTCGATGCGCGCACGCGTTGAGCATTGCGTGTACGTGACCGTCATTGTCGCGAGTGATGATGACATTTCGCCCGGCGAGTTCCGTTGTGTGGAAAGAGCCTGGTTCAGTAAGTTGGCTCGCTGCGAGTGCGGCGACCGGGTGATGAGACATCGCTGATAGTTCGACTGCATGGCGCGCCGGGTCGGTGTAGACCGAAGCGCTAATCGTGGAGTGCTGTTCGGATGTTGGTGGTGGTCCGTCGTTGAACAGTACGAGAAGCCGGTCACCGACATTGAGTTCACGAGATCGATTCATGCGACTGCCGATCGGCAGAGATCTTCGACCGGTAGTCGCAGAGGTGTGTGACTGGTCGATGCGAAGGTGAAAGGCAACTCAGTCGCCCCTCGGTGGATGGACACACCGGCAGGGGACATGCAAGCAGTCATTGTTAATGGTGCGGTCTTTGCAGTTGAAACTGATGCGATCAGGTCCATCGCATCAGCATAGAAACTCACTTAGTTTCAGCCTTTACTGGGTGAGGCGTACCCGTGCTTGGTTCAGGCATATTGGACTGTGTCGAGACCGACAGATCTTCAGTTTGCTTTGATTCAATAATACTCTTGTTGTAAGGTTTCCTGACAATGCAGTTAATGGCCTTTTGTACCGGTTGTTGTGCTTTGATTGGCGAGCACGACAAATGACGCAGCGTCAGGGGGTCGTGCTCCACAGTACCGGGTTGCGGGTGTTGGCGGTGGCACTAATTGGGATGCTGTCGGTATTTATCGTGTCTGCGGAGCCAAGAAAGGCTGCCGCTACTGCGATGTCGACGACGTGGTCGTGCACCGAGCAGGTGACAGGAGGAACCCGTGGTCGGCTCTATCAGAGTGTTTCAGGTGGTGGTTCGTTAAGCCTGTACTCGTATTCAGCTGGATCCGGCACTACTTGGGATCTTGATTTGCAGGCGACTTTCTCGCTTCCTTCGGGCAAGACGATTAACGCGTTGTCGCTCACCCCATCGGGCCAGATGTATGGCGTGCTGCAGATCGATGGAAGTGCATCTGATAGAGAACACGAACTTGTGCGCCTCTATCCGCCATCGTCAGTTGGAGGCTCAGGGAGTTATCAAGTCATTGCCGACAATCAACACGTCAACCGCACCAACAAATCAATAAATGCAGGTGCCTACATCGAAATTGGTAACGAGGGTTACCTTCTCATGTCGAACAACGGTACCGGGATTAATGCGGCGTTGTACAACCTGTCGACGGGTGTGTGGTCCGACTACGCGATGAATGGCCAAGGTGTCGTGAAAGATATGACGTGGCTGCCCGAACCAGTGACGTATGACGGCGTCACCTACATCGGGGTTGGTATCGAAGAAAACAATGGAAATCAGTCGGTGCTGTATGCCGCAGATGGTTCGGCGACGGCGCTAAGCACATCGCTGAGTGGGTTCACTTTTGACTCCTCAAAGGGTTGGGGGGCCGCTGCTTCGTATGAAGCAACGGGTTCAACTCCTTCTGCAGTGCTGCTCGTCCGTAACGACGGAATCCTTGCTGAGTGGGATTGGAACGGTGGCTCACCCACTTTGACGAGTGTCGGCTCTGCAATTTCGACAAACGACAACGATGGTGCGTCGTGCGGATCGACGAGTCTGATCACGACCATCACGTCTGTTGACACGTGGGATCCAACGGTTGGCTTCGAACTTGACTGTGATGGTGACGCTCTCGCTATCACGGTTACGAACAGCGGTTCAACAGTCGACGGCGAGTTGGGCATTACGAAGAATGACAGTGAGTTAACGTGGAGCGAGAATGGGTACCCGGTCATTGACGCCGGGGCTACACAGACTTGGTCGGCAGCGGTGACTGAAGCTGAAACCGGTGCGGTGTACGAGGTGACGGTGAATCCACCGTTCGGGTCAGGGTTCGACGCTGTTAGTGGCTCTTTTACCTACGACGCTGATTGCGTTGAGACCACCAATGAGATCGGTGCCGTGTGTACGGAAAGTTCGTCTGTTGGTCTTGTTCAGACTTTGACTTCGAGTGGTGTTGTGTCGTTAAAGCAGTTGGATGTTGATGCGGGGGATTATGTGAACTTCAGCCCGTTGACTTCGTTGGATCTCACATCACTTGGTTTCGCATCCACCGCACAGCTCAACGCGACTGCTATCGACCCAACTTCAGGGAAGTTGTTCGGTGTGATCAACGTGATGGGCGGCGGTTCCTCGAAGGTCATTCAGCTCGATCTATCGTCTCCCACTCCGACGGTTGGGTTCATTGGGAGTTACAACGGCGGTTACGCATGGGCTGGAGCGATCACGTCGTCAGGTGAATTTATTGTCAGCCACGATGACGATCATGTGGAAGTGATTTCGGGTATTTCCTCCCTGCCGACGTACATCAACGAGTCTGACTCTGCATCGTTGACACCGACCGAGTTCAACACATCTGCGTTTGGTGCAACTGGAGACTTCACCACCGTGACGCTTGACGGAGGGGCAGAACTACTGCTCGGCTACAACCACAGCACCAACAAAATGACGGTCGCATCTGTCGATGATTTGGCGAATGCAACTTCTTATACGACGAACTTTCCGAGTTCGTTCTCCCTGTCAGGTGACATTTTTGGGGCGGCGTGGACGTATGACGGCGATGCCTATTTCTCCCGTAATGACGGTGGTGGGGTGTTCGTTGTGAAGAGCGAAAGCATCGACACGGCGGGTCAGTCTCTGACTGTTTCAGCCACTGTGGTCACCGCCACCGTAACAACGAACCAGAACGATGGTTTCGGATGTCCAGAGTCAATTGATGTTCCGCAGACCGTGACTGCGGTGTTGACCTATAACGCGAATGGTGGTTCGGGTGCGCCTGGGGATCAGTCAGGTGACGCGGGTAGTGATGTGGCGATTTCGTCGACGGTTCCAACGCGAGATGGGTACACGTTCATGGGCTGGAACTCGTTAGCTAACGGTTCAGGTGACAGTTACTCGGATGGTGATCCATACACGTTGCCGTCTAGCGGTACTGCCACGGTGTACGCCCAATGGCAGATCTCGTCAACAACTACGACTTCTACTACGACCACCACTACAACCACCACGACCACAACGACGACCATTCCAACATCGACGACTACGACAGTGGTCCCGGTGGAAGACTCGACTACAACTACGACGAGTGCTCCAACATCAACGACTACGACAGTGGTCCCGGTGGAAGACTCAACTACAACTACGACGAATGTTCCAACATCGACTGAGGTGCCCGCTGATGAGTCGGTTGTGTTGATCTATGACGTGCAGGGTGGTTCTGCAGTTCCAAACCCTCAGAGCGGAGATCCGAACTCTGTCACTTTGGTACATGGAGATACACCATCTCATGAAGGCCACGTATTTGCGGGTTGGAATACGGAACCTGACGGCACCGGCTTGACCTACGAGCCAGGGGATGAGATCCGTCTCCCATTGTCTGGTTCTGAAACGATTTACGCACAATGGAAGGCCGTGAGTGATGAGGGAAACGGAGGCACCTCACCTGAAGTAATCCTTCTTCCTTCAACAGGGGGATCCTCGCAGGCACCGCTGATCCCGGCGTTAGCCATTGCTTTTGGAAGTTTGCTGGTATTCGCAGTGCGTCGTCGATAGCC
>CALCBR010000111.1:0-20727 GCA_937897105.1 uncultured Acidimicrobiaceae bacterium
AGCCGATATCAACGAAGGTGGCGTGCGGAGGTGGCGGCGGCGCTTGCTGAAGTAGTAACGCAGTACCGCTATCGAGGTGCCCGTGACTGAACACGCCTGTATCGGTCTGAAATGAAAACGCGACATCGTTGAGAACAACCTCGACTGTTCGAGGGTCTGTGGCCGCATCGGGAGCTTCGTCAAAGTAGTGAGGAGCGATGACAGGTAGCCTGCCACGTATGGCCCATGAGATTCGTACCTTTGGTGATCCGGTGTTGAAATCGGAGGCTGCCCCGATCACCGATATCGATGGTCGTCTCGTCCGGTTGGTCGATGAGATGTTCGACACATTGGAGACGAGCAACGGCGGAATTGCGCTTGCCGCTCCGCAAATCGGCATTCAGAAACAAATCTTTGTCTGGGATCTCGACGACGGCCGCGAAGTGATCTTTAACCCGGTCATCGCCGAATCAGATGGTGAGTGGGTGTACGACGAGGGGTGTCTGTCGATTCCAGGCCTCTATGTTGAGATGATTCGGCCACGCCGCGTGTTATTGCGCGGCATCGACCTCGATGGCAACGAGGTTGAGCGGGAGGCTGACGATCTCGAAGCAAGGATGTATCAGCATGAACTCGATCACCTTCATGGCGTGCTGATGTTCGACCGTATGACCCCCGAGCAGCGAAGTGAGGCGCTTGCCGAATACCGGCGGTTAAGCGCCCCTGAACCTGAACGCCGCGGGTTTCGTCGTCTGCCACTGCGGTGAGGAACGCTCCACCGCTTGTCTTTCTCGGCAGTCCGCAGGTGTCTGCGGATGTGCTTTCCGCTCTTGTCGCTGCCGGTCACGACATCAAGTTGGTCATCACCGGGCCAGATCGGCGCCGAGGCCGTGGTGGCGCAACGTCGCCGACACCGGTCGGTGCGCGAGCCCAAGAACTTGGTCTTCCTGTCAGCCACGTTGCCGCTGACGCAGCATCATGTGGTGCTGAGCTCGGCGTCGTCGTTGCCTACGGCGAAATCATCCGACCGTCAGTGCTCGAACAAATACCGATGGTCAACATTCATTTCTCGTTGTTGCCACGGTGGCGCGGTGCGGCGCCGGTGGAGCGGGCAATTCTCGCTGGTGATGTTGAGACCGGTGTCTGTGTGATGGAGGTCGTTGAGGCTTTAGATGCAGGGGGTGTGTACGCGTCGTCAGCGCTGCCAGTGAGTTCAGAAATTGATGCCGCAACGCTGACAACCGAACTCGGAGTGGTCGGAACTGAACTGCTGTTGAAGTGTCTCGAAGATGGCCTAGGTGACCCTGCTCCACAGGTTGGTGAGGTCACCTATGCGTCAAAAATCACCAGCGATGACCGCCATATCGACTGGTCAGAGCGCAACGATGAGATTCTGCGACGCGTTCGTATTGGGGGAGCGTGGACGACATGGCGTGGCGAGCGCTTCAGAATCATCCAGGCGATCGAATCTGACGGGCGGATTGTGCCGACCGTCGTGCAGCCGGCCGGAAAACCGCAGATGGAGTTCGATGATTGGGTGCGCGGGGCTCGGCCCGACAGTGGTGAGTGGTTCGAGTGACCGACGACCCTCGGCGCCTTGCCCTCACGTTGCTGAGGCGAATCGAAGAAGAGGGAGCGTTTGCGAATCTTGTCGTCCCCTCGATGCTCGATCGCAGTTCGCTGTCGCGCAGCGATCGAGCCATGGTGACCGACCTCGTGTACGGCACCACTCGACTTCGTCGTGCCTGCGATGCGCTCGTCGATCGTCACATCACTTCGCCTCCTGATGCCGCAACCCGGCGAATTCTTCGGCTTGGCGCATATCAATGGGGTTGGGGTGGCGTGCCCGCTCACGCAGCCGTTCACGAGACCGTCGCTCTTGCGCCTCGGAGGGTGCGGGGTTTTGTGAATGCAGTTCTTAGACGCACAGTTGAAGGTGCTCCACCGTCTGACATCATGTGGCCCTCTGCCGCGTCGCAGTTGAGCGTTCCCGATTGGATTTTTGATCTTTACATGGCCGAAGTTGGCCGAGATCAAGCTGTGGCGTCGCTAGAACGAATGAACGTGCCGCCCGCACCGGTAGTGAGAGATGACGGTTATGTGCAAGATCAGGCGTCGACGTGGGTGGCAGATGCTGTCGATGCTCAACCGGGGGAGCGGATCCTCGATATGTGCGCGGCACCCGGGGGAAAGGCGACCGCTCTAGCGGCGAAAGGCGCAACTGTTGTCGCAGCAGACCTGCGGCCGCAAAGGGCTGGCTTGATTGCCGATAACGCCCAACGTCTCGGCTATGGCAGCGATCAACTGTCGGTGGTAGCCGCTGATGGGGTTTCTCCTCCCTTTGCGCCTGGTCAGTTTGATGCGGTGCTACTTGATGCTCCCTGCTCCGGGCTGGGGGCGCTCCGACGGCGACCTGACTCGCGCTGGCGGGTGCAACCCTCTGACATCACGGTGTTGGGTGCACTGCAGCAATCGCTGATCGACGCAGCAACGGCGTTGGTGAAGCCCGGTGGTCGATTCGTCTACAGCGTGTGCACGATCAATGGAAGTGAATCCACCGACCATCACGTTCCGGAAGGTTGGGAAGTTGATAGATCACCACCCCCTGGTGAATGGCAACCGTTGGGGTCGGGCTGGAGGGTCCTTCCTCACGAGGCAGATACAGACGGCATGGTGTTGATGAGGTACCGTCGAACAACATGACGACACCCAAAGCAAAGGTGCTGACGGTTAGCGACGGTGTGCATCACGGAGTTCGAGAAGACACCGGCGGGGAAGGTGTAGCCGCTCGCTTAACGGCCGCCGGGTTTGATGTCATTGAGCGTCGGGTGACCGAAGATGGCCGAGAATCTGTTGCGGCCGCACTTTCGCAGATGAGTCAGGGTTTCGCAGGGCTGATCGCAACGACTGGAGGTACGGGTTTCGCTCCACGCGATCAAACGCCTGAGGGTACGAATGACGTCATCGAGCGTGTCGCTCCCGGATTTGCTGAAGCCATGAGGGCGATCAGCCCCTTCGGTCGCCTGTCACGAGGGGTCTGCGGCATCGTTGGCGAAACCGTGATCTGTAATCTTCCGGGCTCTCCGAAAGGTGCAATCGAGCAGCTCGATGCGGTGATTGACGTCTTGCCGCATGCGTTGGCCCTTCTTGCTGATCAGCCAACCGAGCACTGACGGGCTGTCTCGCCGTTAGCCTTTGCGACGTGTTGCGTGTAGTACTTCCCAAGGGTTCGCTCGAAAAGGCGACGTTTGAATTATTTGAGGCGGCAGATCTTCAGATCGTTCGATCGTCAAGTGTCGATTACCGAGCAACGATTGATGACCCTCGGGTGGCAGAGGTACGTATTCTTCGCCCCCAAGAAATCCCCGTGTACGTCGCAGAGGGGCTGTTTGACATCGGGATCACCGGACGTGACTGGGTTGAAGAAACTTCAAGCACCGTCGAGAGTCTGGGTGAACTGAAGTACTCGAAGGCGACGTCGAACCCGGTGCGAGTCGTTGTCGCAGTAGCGGGAGATTCCCAATACCAAAGTGTCGCTGATCTCCCCGATGGAGTGCGGGTGACATCAGAATATCCAGAGATGACGAAGCGGTTCTTTGCCGAACGTGGCGTGAACGCTGACGTCCGGCTCTCATATGGGGCGAGCGAGGCGAAAGTCCCCGATATTGCTGACTGCGTCGTCGACATCACCGAGACGGGTCGAGCCCTACGAGCTGCTGGCCTACGGGTCATCGACACGATGCTGACGAGTTACACCGAAGTGATTGCGCATCCTGCGTCATACGCCAATCCAGAGCTTCGACATGCAATGGACCAGATCATGATCCTCCTCAACGGCACACTCGACGCTCGTGGCAAGGTGTTGCTGAAACTCAACGTTGCTGGGGAGCGCCGAGACGACGTACTTGCACTCCTGCCTGCAGCCAAGAGCCCGACGGTGAATCAGTTGGCTAACGGTGACTTCGCTATTGAGACCGTCGTACAGAAAACCGACATCAATCGCCTGATTCCAGCACTCTCCGAAGCCGGAGCAACCGACCTCGTTGAGATCCCGATCTCGAAGATCGTGCCGTGACACCGCAGGCTTACGGAGTCGTCACGTCATTCGACCCCGAAGTCGGTCTCGGTGAGGTTGACGTCGACGGAGTCACCCTTCCGTTTCACTGCATTGCGATCGCTGACGGATCACGCAACATTGAGGTCGGAGCGGAAGTGACAGTGTCGAGCACCCGACGATTTGGCAGAGTCGAGGCATCTCGCGTCAGCCGGCGGGCGGGTTAGCGGCAGGCGTGTTTTCATGGCGTCACCTCAACCACTTGGCGATCGCATTATTGACGTCATCCGGTTGTTAGAGCCTGGCGAAGTCGTTTCGTATGGCGATATTGCAAGCGACGCTGGAGCACCGAGGGCGTCGCGGCATGTCGGAAGGGTTCTTGCGCGAACGTCTGGGCTCTGCTGGTGGAGGGTCGTGAACTCTCAGGGGCGCCTTGTGCCGGGAAACGAGCGGGAGCACACACGTCTGCTTCGAGCCGAGGGTGTGAAGGTACTCAACGGACGCGTGGTGTGGTCACCGAAAGGGCGTTTTTCGCTTCGTTGACCCGCGGCGTCGGGTTATTCGGCTTGCGCCTCACCTGCCGTCATTTGTTTGACCTGAACAAACGCCATGCGGATATTCGCAAGGGCGGCTTCAAGGGTGCTGCTTTCCTCACCGAGTCTCCCCGCAAGGCCTTCGATCAGGCACGCAAACGCATCGATGGCGAGCGCTGCTGCTTCAAGGTCTGGAGGGCTCGCAGAAAGGTGGATTGCCGCCAGTTCATACAGTCCAACCGCATGGTTGGTGATGACGGTTTCAACGGGTGCTTCAGCCACCCGCGCCCGGGCCTCTTGTAGTTCACGATCGAGTTCCGCGTAATCGTCGTCGGTTGCTGGCTCGCTGAAGTCGTCGGATTCGTCACTCACGCCCGCTAGCGTAGTGAATCGTTCAGTCGAGTACTGATCGAAATGACAACTGATCGAAGTGGGGAACACCCCCACCCAGCCACGAAAAGAGTGCGTCTGGGTCATGGTGGAAGGCGAAAGCCTTTGACGTGTGGCTTCGTGCTATTTATTCGGGAGGCCATAGCCCTTGCTCAGGAGAACAACGTCATAGCAGCGCCACGCAGCGACCAACACCGCATCAACGATCGCATTCGAGCTCGAGAGGTTCGTCTCATCGGACCTGAGGGTGACCAGCTTGGAATCAAGCCAGTGCCCGAAGCACTTCGTCTTGCGAGAAGTTTCGATCTTGACCTCGTCGAAGTGGCTCCCAATGCTTCACCGCCGGTCTGCCGAGTCATGGACTACGGCAAGTTCCGGTACGAAGAGGCCCAAAAGGCAAAGGAGTCACGCCGTAAAAGCGTCCAGATTTCGGTGAAGGAAGTGAAGTTTCGACCAAAAATTGGCAAAGGCGATTTCAACACCAAAGTCCGGCACCTCATCGGATTTCTTGAAGATGGACACAAAGTAAAAGTAACTCTTCAGTTCCGAGGCCGTGAGATGGCTCACCCAGAACTCGGATCGAAAATCCTCGATGAAGTACTCGAAGCGGCGGGACCGCTCGCAAGGGTCGACAACCAGGCTCGGCTCGAAGGACGATCGATGTCAATGGTGTTGTCACCGGATAAGAAAGCGGCAGAAGCCGCAAAGAAGGCCGAAGCAGCTGCGACAGCAGCAGCTGAAGGCCCAACGAACGAGAACGAAATACCAGGAGGCGAAGATGCCGAAAATGAAGACCAGTAAGACCGCTGCCAAGCGGTTTAAGAAGACCGGAACAGGAAAACTTCGGCGCCAGCAGGCCATGCGTCAGCACCTGTTCGAAAAGAAGCCAACAACTCGCACTCGTCGACTTGATGGCGACGTAGATGTTCATTCCTCAGACGAAAAGAACATCAAGCGTTTGCTCGCCGAGCGTTAAACGCCAACCAATTTCTGTAAGAAGCGAACGAGGAGAAATCTCATGGCACGTGTAAAGCGTGGAGTGGCAGCGAAGAAGCGTCACAAGAAAGTCTTGAAGCAGGCCCGCGGTTATTACGGCAATAAGAGCCGGTCATACCGTGCGGCCAATGAACAGGTCATGCGAAGCGGTCAGTATGCGTTTCGTGACCGTCGTGCAAAGAAGGGCGAGTTTCGTCGTCTTTGGATCCAGCGCATCAATGCAGCATGCCGGCAGAACGACATGTCGTACAGCCGTTTCATCGCAGGCCTGAACGCTGCAGGAATCGAAGTCGATCGCAAGATCCTCGCCGATCTCGCAGTAACTGACGCCGCTGCATTTTCTGCTCTTGTCGAGCAGGCAAAAGCCGCGTTATAACCCAGGCGATCGGAGCAGGCTCGGTGCTGTCGCAACCTGAGCCACTTTCACCAAGGAACTCTCGGGTCAAGCACCTCCGCGATATTGCGCGGAGTCGTGCGTCCCGAGAATCTGAAGGGGTTGTTCTCGTTGAGGGAGCGACTCTCATTGCCGAAGCACTCGCAGCTGGCTGGGATGTTCTCGAAGAGTTCGTCGGTCCAGGCGGTGAGCAAGTGACAGCAGAGGTCTGTACGCCCCTCACCGCGGCTGCTCTTGAACGGGTGGCGACGACAACAGAACCACAACCGAATCTCGCGCTTATTGCACGGCGTCAATCTGAACTCACGTCAGATGTTCGATCGGTCATGGTGCTCGACGGGCTCGGCGATCCTGGAAACGTTGGCACGCTCATTCGATCGGCGGAAGCAGCCGGTCTTGACGCAGTGATCTGCACACCGGGCACAGCAGAGGTGTTGTCGCCAAAGACGATTCGTTCGTCTGCCGGTGCGGTATTTCATGTGCCTGTTATCGAGATGTCTCTCGATGATGTCGCGGATGTGGGTTTTCTTCTCGTTGCGACGTCATCTCACCGGGGGACGCCATATCGGTCATTTGATTGGAGTCAGAAGATCGCCGTCGTGATGGGTAATGAGGCTCATGGGGTTGATGAAGACAGCAAGATTTCGGAGTGGGTTCAAATTCCTCAGCGCGGGCGCTCAGAGAGTTTGAATGTGGCGATGGCAGGGACGTTGATCGCGTTTGCCCTTGCCGAGTCGGTCGCCGGTGGTGGAGAAACGTTGGCCAGATGAGCCACCATGCCTATGCTCTTGAGGTGACCTTCATCCGTCGATTTCTATGCCCCGGGCGACCCGTCCGGGGAGTGTGACACCGTCTGTTCTGGGCGTGTGGCCCCATGTGGGCAATGGGTTTCGGTAAGTCGGCTAACGACGCAACGACGTGAGATCTGAATGAAGACGTGGAGAGGACAGTTTTGTGACGAATGACATCACAGCGGCGATTGAAACCGCTTTGCAACGGGTGAGTGATGCCGCATCGCTCGATGAGATTGATGCCGTATCCGGTGAGACGCTCGGCAAGAAGGGCGTGCTGGGTGGCTTGAAGGCATCGCTGGCAAACATTGACGACATCGAAGAACGTAAAGCGGTTGGCCGCTCGTTAAACGAGGGTTTCGCATCGGTGAGTGCTGCCATTGATGAACGCCGCCAAGAACTCATTGCCATCGAACGAGCGTCGCAGGTGGCAGGGGAGCGACTCGACCTCACCGAGGCGATGGATGCTGCATCCCGAGGTCATCTGCATCTCGTCACACAAGCCTGGCAAGAACTCGAAGATGTTTTCGTTGGTCTCGGCTTCACCGTTGCCGAGGGCCCAGAAGTGGAGACCGACTGGCATAACTTCGAGGCTCTCAACATGAGCGAGGGCCACCCGGCGCGCGGCGAGTTCGACACCTTGTTCATCGGCCATGACGAGCACGAAGATGCCGGCGATTCGGGATTGCTGCTTCGAACTCACACGTCTCCAGTCCAGATCCGCACGATGCTTACATCTGAACCACCGATCTACATCGTTGCTCCCGGGCGGGTATTTCGGCGCGACACCCCTGACGCAACGCACATGCCGGTGTTTCACCAGATCGAGGGGCTTGTCGTCGATCGTGACATTTCGATGGCCGACTTGGCCGGCACGATTGAGGCATTCACTCAAGCATTTTTCGGCGAGGGCTTCACCTCTCGTCTTCGGCCGTCATACTTCCCGTTCACTGAGCCGTCAGCTGAGTTTGATATCCGTCGCCCCGATGGCTCCTGGCTTGAACTCGGGGGTTGCGGAATGGTTCACCCCGAGGTGCTTCGCGCTGGTGGGGTTGACCCTGAAGAGTGGAGTGGCTTCGCGTTCGGTTTTGGTATCGACCGCATGGCAGTAATGCGGCATGGCATTACCGACATCCGTGACATGTACGTCAACGACATCCGGTTCATCGAGCAGTTCTGAGGGGTTGAGATGAAGGTACTTCTTTCGTGGCTCAATGAATTTGGGCCGTTTGCTGACCCGGCCGATAACAATGCCGTTGAGGCTGTCGCTGCAGACCTCACTGCGCTCGGTCTTGCTGTTGAGGAGACGATCGCTATCGGCTCCCCGGTTGAGGGAGTTGTCTCGGCTCGGGTGTTGCGGGTCGAACAGCATCCAGATGCGGCGAAGGTTCGCCGTGTGTGGGTTGATGCTGGTGATGGTGACGAGCGCCATGTGTGGTGTGGTGCATCGAATATGGCGGCTGGTGATGTTGTGCCGCTCGCGACGCTAGGGACGACGATGCCGAACGGAATGACGATCGAACGTCGAGGCATCCTCGGTATCGATTCAGAGGGAATGCTCTGTTCGGCCGTCGAGCTAGGAGTCGGCGAAGATCACTCTGGGATCCTGCTGTTAGACAGTGATGCTCAACTGGGTGTCTCGTATGCGCAGGTCTTAGGAATTGAACCAGACGTCGTCTTTGATCTTGATCTCACTCGCAACCGTCCTGACTGCTGGTCGATCGAGGGGGTAGCTCGAGATCTTGCGGCGTGGCGCTCACAGTCTCTATCCGAGGTTGGTGAGGGTTCAGCGGTGAGCGGTGAAACTCGAACGGTTCCAGTTTCGATTGCTGATCCTGCCTGTGGTCGGTTTACCGCAACGGTGATTTCAGGGGTCCGTGTGGGTCCATCGCCCGAGTGGATGGCACGTCGGCTCGAAGCGCTCGGTATGCGGGCGATCAACAATGTTGTCGACGTGAGCAACTACGTCATGCTTGAGTTGGGGCAACCCAACCATGCGTACGATCTCTCCACCATCGGAGGAGGGTTCTCGGTGCGCATGGCGCGCGACGGAGAGACGCTGACGACGCTCGATGATGTTGAACGCTCATGCACCTTCGATGACCTTCTCATCTGTGATGGAAATGATGTGCCGGTTGGTCTCGGTGGTGTCATGGGTGGAGCCGACAGTGAGATTTCCGACTCGACGACCGAAGTGGTTCTCGAGATTGCCTGGTTTGCGCCGCTCGGAATTATGAAGACAACTTCTCGCCACGGACTGAGGTCAGAGGCCTCAGCTCGTTATGAGCGTGGGGTTGATCCGGCGCTCGCTGACCGCGCAGTGCAGCGTTTTGCGGAACTTCTTTCTCTCTCGTGTCCTGACCTTGTTGTTCATGCCGGTGGAGCTGACGAACGGTCAACGGGCATGCCTGAACTTGTCCGTTCGGCCGGCGTTCGTATTTCTGAGGTCAATCGAATTCTCGGCACCGACCTGGTTGCGGCAGATTTGCCCGGGCTCCTCGACCCGATCGGGTTCACGGTTACGGCAAACGGTGATGACGTAGCGGTCGCCTTGCCGTCATGGCGTCCAGACTCCACTTCTGAAATCGATGTCATCGAAGAAATTGCTCGACATCATGGCTACGGGCGTCTCGGTCGGTCGGTGCCAAAGCCAACCGGGCACGGTCACTTGACGCAAGCACAAATTCGTCGTCGCCTGCTCCGTGATGTGTTGGTCGGATTAGGTATCTCTGAAGCGATGCCGAACCCGATTGTCGCTCCTGACACGATGGCGCGGGCGGGCATCGAGGGTGACACGCTGAGAATTCTCAATCCGCTTGTGGCAGATGAGAGTGCGTTGCGCTTGTCGCTACGTCCAGGCTTGCTCACCTCGCTTGCTCATAATGAGCATCATCGCCGAACCGGAGTTTCTCTGTTTGAGATCGGCAAGGTGTACCCGCCCTCGGGTGACGGTCTGCCTGATGAGCACGAAGTCTTGTGCGTGATGCTCGCAGGTCAGGATGCACATGCTGCCGTTGCGGTCTGGCGTCAGATTTCGCAGGCGCTCGGTGTCGGGGCAATGATTGACCAGTCCTCCGTCCCAGGCGGGATGCATGGCACCCGTTCGGGTGTCCTTCGTGCTGGCAGAGATGTCATTGGGGCGATCGGTGAAATCGCTCCTGATGTGCTGGAAAGCTTTGAGGTCACCGAGCGTGTGGCGGTGATTGAGGTGCGTATCGATGGGATGCTTTCGGGCAAAGGTGGGTCGCGTGCCTATCGGCCGATCAGTCGGATGCCATCAAGCGACCTCGACCTCGCGTTCGTGCTCAGTGACGATGTTCCTGCTGATCGGCTTGAGCGGGCACTTCGGCAGGGGGCTTCGTCACTCTTGGTCGACCTCAACCTCTTTGACACCTACCGCGGCCCCGGAGTGCCCGAGGAGCACCGCTCGCTCGCGTGGCGGCTTCGACTACAAGCTGGCGACCGAAATCTCACCGATGCGGATATCGCCGATGTGAAGGCGGCCTGTGAGGCGGCCGCGAAGAAACTTGGCGCAGAATTACGCAGTTAGGTCACGTCGTGAGCGCCGTGGTGACCGTTAATTCAGGCTGACATCGCTCGGAGCGTTTGCAAGCCACTTGATCGGTGGTGGTTGGCGATCGAGGACCCGACGCCAGAGGTCTGTGGGTTGATTCCCAAAGACATCGTTGGTTTCGGCAGCCACGACGATCCAGCCACCGGCGTCAATTTCTGCGTCGAGTTGACCAGAGGACCAGCCTGCATATCCGCTGAAGATTCGGATGCCAGCAAAGCGAGGGGCGATGATCGCAGGGTCGCCGGCAAGGTCGATTGACCACACTCGATCGGCCACCTGAACAGCCCCTTCAATCTCTGTGTCAACGGCGGCGTGTGTGACGCCGAGAGCGATGAGGGCAGAGGGGTCGACGGGGCCTCCGTTGAAGACCACCGGTGGTTCTGTGAGCGACTCGCTCCAACGTGAGATCGGTTCAAGATCGGGGTCGGCCAGTGGACGATTGATGACAACGCCGATGGCACCCTCATCGTTGTGATCGATGACGTAGACCACCGACCGGTCAAAGTTTGGGTCGTCGAGAGGAGGCGAGGCCACAAGGAGTTGGCTCCGTGCCCCGCGGGTGAACATGCGAGCAATGTTACCGGTGAGGAATTCGGGCATCTAGAAACAACGAATTTCTATTCGATATTCTGTATACTCATTCGTTATGGGTGGGAACAACATTTCTCATAACGCGAAATCGGTTGGTGTGGTCGGCGCTTCAGGGTTCACCGGAGCAGAACTGCTGAGAGTGATTGACCGGCATCCAGCGTTGCACGCAAAAGTACTGCAGGCGGCCTCGCAGGCAGGTGAGCGTGTCGCCGATCTGTACCCATCAATGGCCGCGGCGCATAGTGGTGCGACATTCTCGGAGTTCGACATCGACCAACTCGACGGCCTCGACGTGGTGTTCTTGGGTCTGCCGCACGAGGCATCGATGAAGATCGTTCCTGCGTTGTCTGATCGAGTCGGCCACATCGTTGATCTCAGCGCTGCGTTCCGGTTGACCGATGCATCGCAATATCCGGTGTACTACGGCTTTGACCACGATCAGCCCGCAGCGCTTGCCGCCGCGGTGTATGGCCTGCCTGAGTTTCACCGAGACGAGCTGGTGAACGCAACGTTGATTGCAACCCCTGGGTGTTATGTCACTGCTGCGATCATCGCGGTTCGCCCATTGGTTGACAGGGGTCTCATCGGCACCGACACGGTGATCGTCGATGCGGCAAGTGGTGTGACCGGAGCAGGTCGAAAAGAGGACCTCGCCTACGCCTTCACCACCGTCGACGAAAACTTCACTGCCTACGGACTCCTCCGACACCGGCACACACCAGAGATGGAACAAGAGATCGGCACTCAGGTGCTGTTCACCCCGCACCTCTTGCCAATGAATCGAGGCATCCTCGCAACCTGTTACTCGACACCGGCTAATGACGCCGCAAGGTCGCAACAGGCAGTGATCGAGACACTGCAGGAAACATACGCCCATGAGCCGTTCGTCGAAGTCATCGACGGAATTCCGGGTACCAAGGCCACCCTCGGGTCAAACCTTGTTCTCGTCACCGGTCGCTACGACGAACGAACCGACACCATCATCACCATTTCCGCGCTCGACAATCTTGCGAAAGGAGCGTCGGGTGGAGCGGTTCAGGCCCTCAACGTTGCACTCGGCATCGACGAAACTTCAGGGCTCGACCGGATAGGAGTTGCACCATGACCGATGTCGCTGCTCAACGCGCCGCCATTCTCGTCGAAGCGCTGCCCTACATTCGGCGTTTCGCCGGTCGCACCATCGTCGTGAAATATGGCGGCAACGCCCTCGC
Organism: uncultured Acidimicrobiaceae bacterium; assembly: GCA_937897105.1. GTDB lineage: Bacteria > Actinomycetota > Acidimicrobiia > Acidimicrobiales > Ilumatobacteraceae > Casp-actino5. The sequence continues at coordinate 12,514 of CALCBR010000111.1, forward strand.
CGGAACGTCGGGTGAGGATGCCCTTTCAGTATTCGCTACCGACATTGTGATGATGCGTTTAGTTGGCATGCGCCCGGTCGTCGTCCATGGTGGAGGCCCCCAAATCAGTGAATTGATGGGTCGCCTAGGCAAGACAGCCGAATTCAAAGATGGGCTGCGGGTGACAGATGCAGAGACTGTCGACATTGCTCGGATGGTGCTCATTGGGCAGGTGAATCCGCAGATTGTCTCAGCGATCAATGTGCACGGTGATTACGCAGTCGGGGTGAGCGGAGAAGACGGCGGTCTCATTAGGGCGGTCGTACGCAACCCTGAACTTGGGTTCGTCGGCGATATCGCATCGATCAACCCCGACGTCTTAGATCGGCTGCTCGACGATGAATTCATACCTGTTGTCGCGACGGTCGGTGCCGATGCTGAAGGGCAGGCGTTCAATATCAACGCTGACACCGTGGCGGGCGAGATTGCAGCTGCACTCGGTGCAGAGAAGTTGGTGTATCTCACCGATATCGATGGCCTTCGGCGCGACATCGCTGATGCTGCATCGCTCATTCGACAGACCACCCCTGACGAACTTGAGCAACTCGTCAGCGACGGCACCATCGACGGGGGCATGATCCCAAAGGTGGCAAGTTGTATTTCGGCTGTCCGCAACGGGGTTGGCCGAGCTCACATTCTTGACGGTCGCACCCCCCACGCTCTACTGCTCGAACTTTTTACCGACGCCGGTGTTGGCACGATGGTCCAGATGCCCGCATCACAGAACGGAGATTGACATGGGACACACATTTGACACCGATGCCGCCGTGGGGCACTGCCCATTCATGCCGGTGTTTGGTCCACCCGCGCTCATGCTTGAACGAGGAGACGGAACAGAGGTGTTCGCCACCGATGGCACCCGTTATCTCGACTTTCTTGCCGGGATCTCAGTCGTCTCGCTCGGACACTCACATCCGGTCGTTGCTGACGCAATTGCCGACCAGGCGAGAAAACTGGTGCATGTCAGCAACTTCTTCGCGAATCCGGTCGCAACTGCGGCTGCGATGTCGATTGACGGTTTGCTCACCGACGCGACAGGACGTGCGGGCCAGGTGTTCTTCACTAACTCAGGTGCCGAGGCAAATGAGTGCGCGCTGAAACTTGCTCGCAAGCACGCCGGGCCCGGTCGACACAAGGTGGTGACAGCGTTGGGTTCGTTCCACGGGCGAACTCTTGCAACGTTGGCGGCGACCGGCCAGCCGGCAAAGCATGAGCCGTTCGCGCCAATGCCTGATGGGTTTATCCACGTGCCATGGGGAGACCTCGCTGCGATTGAAGCCGCTGTCGATGAAACTGTTGGAGCGGTCTTCCTGGAGTCAATCCAGGGCGAAGGGGGAGTGAACCCTGCCCCCGATGGTTATCTCGAAGGCGTGCGCGAGATCTGCACCCGAAAGGGTTCGTTGATGATGATCGACGAAGTGCAAACCGGTTTTGCTCGCACGGGCGAGTGGTTTGGGTTCGAACATTCAGGGGTGTCGCCCGATGTTGTCACCCTCGCAAAGGCGATGGGTAATGGCATGCCGATCGGCGCCTGTTGGGCACCCGTTGAGGTTGCAGCTGCATTCGTTCCTGGAGATCACGGCAGCACGTACAGCGGGACGGCTCTTGCAACTGCGGCGGTTGAAGCCGTGATTAGTGAAATGAAGCGGCTCGATGCGTGCTCACTCGCTCGAGCTGGCGAGTCGAAGATTCGGGCAATGCTCGATGGCGCTGACGGGGTTACTGGTGTTCGCGGTAACGGGTTACTTCTCGGCGTTGCGCTTGAAGAGGGCATCATCGCAGGTGATGTGGCTGCCGAAGCGCTCGCGAACGGGCTCATCGTTAATGCGGTAACTGCAGCAACTATTCGAATCGCGCCACCGCTGACAGTTTCGGAAGGCGAAATCCAAGAGGCAATGGGAATTCTTCTCTCAGCGATCGCAACCGTGAAGGCTGCGCCATGACCGTGCGTCATCTCCTCAACATTGTTGATCTGTCGGTTGACGAACTGGCTCTCATTGGAGATCTTTCAGATCGCTCAATTGATGGCCTCGGACGTCCTCTCGCCGGCGGGGGCGTCGCGTTGATATTTGAAAAGCCTTCAAACCGGACGCGCCAATCAATGGAGATGGCCGTTGTTCAACTCGGCGGTCACCCCGTCTACACCCGTGGTGAAGAGGTTGGCCTTGATACTCGTGAGTCGGTTGAAGATGTCATTCAGATCCTCGAGGGATATCACGCAATGGTTGCAGCACGGGTGTTTTCTCATGGTGTGGTCGAGCGAATGGCTGCGCTGTCAACGGTGCCCGTCATCAACATGTTGTCCGACTGGTCGCATCCGCTACAGGCGCTCGCCGATGTGCGAACGATGCGCCACGAATTTGGTGCGCTCTCGGGTCGAAGCGTTGCCTGGGTCGGTGATTACAACAATGTGGCTCGGTCGCTCGGCGAAGTGTGCATGATGTCAGGTATGTCGGTGAGGTTTGCGTGTCCCGATGGGTTTCAGCCCTCTACGGCGGAATGCGACAGGTTGTCGCAGCTCGGGCCTGGAGACGTTGCCTCAACCGATGACCCGGCTGAGGCTGTTGCAGGTACCGATGCGGTTCATACCGACACGTGGGTGTCGATGGGTCAAGAAGATGAGGTCGAAGAACGTCGCAACATCTTCGCTGACTACAGCGTGACGGATGGGCTTATGAGCCTTGCAGCTGATGGCGCCATTTTCATGCACTGCCTCCCGGCCTACCGTGGCTATGAGGTTGCTGCATCGGTGATCGACGGTCCGGCGTCACGGGTGATCCGTCAAGGTCACGACCGCATGCATGCGGCTCGGGGTGCATTGGCGTTTCTTGGGGGTGTGCGTTGAGTGCGAAGGCTCGCCGGCAGCAATTAATTACTCGTTTCATCGAGCAACATGAGGTGGGCAATCAGGCCCAACTCGTAGAGATGCTGTTGTCTGAACATGTATCTGCAACGCAAGCGACGGTGTCGCGTGACCTCGACGACCTCGGAGCGATCAAAGTGCGAACGGCGTCGGGCTCGTCGGTCTACGCGTTGCCCGAGTTTGCCCCAGATCGAGTTGCTCCGTTAGAGCAACTACGTCGCGTCATGGGCGAATGGGTTGGTGAGGTCACGAGCTCGTCAAATCTGGTGGTGGTGCGCACCCCGCCAGGATGTGCTCATGTCGTCGCCTCGGCCCTTGACCGCAGTGCGGTTGATGGTCTCATCGGCACAGTCGCAGGAGACGACACCGTTATTTGCATTGCCGCTGAAAACTCAACTGGGCAACGACTCGCTGCGCATCTTCGCGAACTCGCAGGAATTGATGGAGGAGTGAACTATGGGTGACAAGAAGAGTTCAGATTCGCTATGGCACGGCCGTTTCGCAGGCGGTCCTGCAGAGTCGTTGATGGCCTACACCGTCAGCCTTCCGTTCGATCGCCGGCTGTGGGACGTCGACATCCAGGGCTCGAAGGCACATGTTCGCGGTTTAGGTCGTGCAGGTGTCTTGTCACCTGACGAGGTTGAGAGCGTGCTTAATGCCCTTGAGGTCGTCCACCAAGAGTTCTCCGATGGAACGTTTGAGTTTCGTGACGGCGATGAAGATATCCACACTGCGGTTGAGCGGCGGGTTACCGAGATTGCCGGAGATGCTGGGGCGCGTCTGCACACAGCGCGTAGCCGTAATGATCAGGTTGCAACCGATCTGAGATTGTGGACCAAGCAGGCGATTGCTGAGGTTGCATCCGGTGTCGTCAACCTTCAGCGCGTGTTGCTTGATCGAGCTCGTCAGGCCGGTGATGCGTACCTGCCGGGCTACACGCACCTGCAACGTGCCCAGCCGGTCATGCTTGCGCACCATCTATTGGCTCACGCCTGGTCGTTGCATCGTGACTTTGATCGCCTCGTCGATGCGCATCGTCGTCTCGATGTGTCGCCTCTTGGCGCTGGGGCGTTAGCGGGCACGTCAATTGAGATCGACCCAGCCCTCACTGCTGAAGATCTCGGTTTCGCTGCGGTATTCACCAACTCGCTTGATGCGGTGAGCGATCGTGATTTTGTTGCCGAAACGCTGTTCGACCTTTCGCTCATCGGTATTCATCTTTCGCGTATAGGTGAAGAGTGGGTGCTGTGGACGTCTGAAGAGTTCGGCTTCGCTCGTCTTGATGATGCCTATGCGACCGGTTCGTCGATGTTGCCGCAGAAGAAAAATGCTGACATTGCTGAACTCGCACGCGGAAAGTCAGGTCGACTGATTGGCAATCTCACGGGTGTGCTTGCCACGTTGAAGGCGCTTCCACTTGCGTATAACCGTGACCTGCAGGAAGACAAAGAACCACTCTTCGACTCGGTTGAGCACACTGTGCTTGCGCTCGCAGCCATTGCAGGCATGGTCAGCACCGCAGAGTTTGATACCAATCGAATGGCGGCGGCAGCCGATGCCGAACTTCTCGTTGCGACTGACCTTGCGGAGCATCTCGTTCGCAATGGTGTTCCGTTCCGTCAGGCGCATGCTGAGGTGGGGCAGTTGGTTCGGCGTCATCTAAGCGGCGAGGGGCAACTTCGTGATCTCGCAATCACAGAACTTGGTCCTGAGTGTGCCGCATATTTCGAGCCGGGTGGTGCCGCCAACATGCGGACATCGCCGGGTGGAGCTGGCCCGTCGCCTGTCGCCGTTCAGATTGCGGTGTTTTCTGAGAAGCTCTCTGAGTCGGTGGCTCGGTTGAACGAGTTGGGTTAAGGCCATGACGGTGACTTTTGGCGCAGTATTTGTCACGATGCTCGTGATTATGGACCCGATCGGAAATGTCCCCATTTTTCTGTCGGTAACTCGACGTCTTTCACCTAAGCAGAGGTCTCGCTCCGCGCTTCTTGCGGTGGTAACAGCGGCATTGGTGATCGCAGGTTTCGCGGTTGGCGGCCGCCAAGTGCTCGGCTTTCTCGATGTGTCGGTGCCGGCATTGCAGGGCGCCGGTGGTCTTTTGCTGTTACTCGTGGCGTTGCAGTTGTTGACGAGTGATGATGATGATGCGGAGGCGGCCCCCATCGATCATGTCGCGGTCGCGATGGTTCCTTTAGGAACGCCGCTTCTTGCCGGTCCGGGTGCGATCGTTGCCGCGATCGTGTTCGTCCAAAACTCCTCGACGGCTCGCGAACGCTGGTCCATTGCCGGCGCACTTGCCGTTGTCCTCTTATTGGTTTACCTCATGATGAGGTTTGCTGAACTTGTGAATCGCGTGCTCGGGCGTTCGGGGATCTTGCTGTTGAGCCGTATTGCCGGACTGCTTCTCGCAGCGATTGCGGTTCAGATGATTGCTGACTCGGTGATCGGTTTCGTCAACTCAGGGAGTTGATGGCGAGCGGTGCAGTGTCAGCGCGTGCTTGGGTGAAACCAATAGCCGTGAGGGTGCATGGTTCCGAAATGGCGTACGTGTGAGTCCCCATCGTGCCAGTCGATTCGGGTCACTGCGGTCAGTTCAGATCGCTGCGGGTCACGAGCAATCTGTTCATCGTGTTGGAGCGCAGGGGTTGTTGAGGGCTGCTCGAGATAGACCCATGTGAGATTTCGTCGTCGTCCGATCGCTTCGAGCCGTTGCCGATAGGAGTGCTGGTTATCGAGGCTCAGGTACGACAGCACCCATGAGTTGACGATGGTGAGGTGATCATCGTGCATTGCTTCGATCTCGGTGAGGGCGGCGAGAGCATCTGCGGTGCGAAGGTCGACCGGGTGGGCCTTCGCCCAGGCGATTGCTTCTTTGAGGCGCTCAATGCGGTCGAGTTGATCTGGCCACACGCACGCAAGCAGCCACATGGCGTCGTCGGTGTCGACGTCAATCGGGTGGGGGTCGTATCCGATGCGATGAGCAAAGGTGCCAATCTCAATGTGAGGTGGTGCTTCGGCTCTCACGCTGCAGTGAAGAGTCGGAGCAGCCGTATCGCCGGCGGATGTGGCCCATGAGCCGTTCTCTGCGGTGTACGCGCAGTGATATGCATCGAGATGGAGATTGAGTCCCGCCGAACATCCCACGTCGATGAGAGTTGAGTTCTCGATAACTGGTTGTTGCGCGAGCGCGAGACGCAGCAGCGCCGAGCGTGAGATGTCGTTGGTTTGGGTGTGCCGAGTTCGTACGAGGTCGAGGATCTCGTCGTGGTAGGCGTCGCAAAACTCGTGAAGGTCGGCTGCGAGTTCGTTTCGATCGAGTGACGCCCTGTGAGGAGTTCCCGTCACTGAGGGGTATCTCTGAGAGAGCGCCGTGTTGTGGTGCTGCAAGACGAGGTAATGGATTGCGGCGAGAAGCAGCACCGGTCGCTGCTGTGGCTGGGGCGCGTAATCGAGCAAGTTGCGAACTGTTGGCCCAAAACCGTCACCAATTGCTTGGGCGATATTGGCGCAAAAGGGGGCCCTCGGGCTCACAGATTCTGCAAACTCGTGAAACATGGCTGCGATCTCGCGGTCGGAGGCACCCGTCGACATTCTCGAAGCGTAGATGTTCGGCGATGTCGGTTCTGGTGCCGAGTCGTGGCACGATATTCGCTGTATGGATTTCACTGCCGAGCTCGAGGCCCGTGGGCTGATTCACGACACCACCGATCGAACACAGTTTGCGGCCCGTTTGAATTCGGGTCCGATCGGGGTCTATGTCGGTTTTGACCCGACGGCTGATTCGTTGCATGTGGGGCATCTCCTCGGACAAGTCGGTTTGCGCCGATTTCAGATGAATGGCCACCGGGTGTTTCCACTGGCGGGGGGAGCCACTGGAATGGTCGGTGACCCAAGCGGTCGCTCAGAGGAACGAAATCTGCTGACCCGAGACGAACTTGAACACAACGTTCAGAGCATCTCGCAACAACTTGAGGGCATTCTTGACTTTTCTGGGCCGAACCCAGCGACGATGGTAAATAACGCGGACTGGACAGTTCAGATGCCGCTACTTGATTTCTTGCGTGACATTGGTAAGCACGTTTCGGTTCCGCAGATGCTTGGCAAAGATTCAGTGAAATCGCGTCTCTCAGCAGAGTCGGGGCTTTCATTTACCGAGTTCAGCTACATGTTGTTGCAGGCAAACGATTTCCGCCATCTGCACGCAGAGCACAATGTTGAACTGCAGATGGGGGGTAGCGACCAGTGGGGCAACATCACGGCAGGCATTGACCTCATTCGACGCACTGCAGGCGCTGCGGCGTTTGGGTTGACATGGCCGTTGCTCACGAAAAGTGATGGCACAAAGTTTGGGAAAACCGCTGCAGGAGCAGTGTGGCTTGACCCTGAGCGGACGAGCCCCTATCAATTCCGCCAGTTCTGGCTTCAGACCGATGATGCCGACGTGCGTGATCGACTGCTGCGGTTCAGTTTGCGAACGCTCGATGAGATCGACGCTCTACTTCAGCAGCACGAGGCGGCGCCGCATGAGAGAGCAGCGCAAAAGGCGCTTGCCTATGAGATGACCGCAATGGTTCACGGTGACGCCGCAGCGGTTGCCGCCGATGCCGCGGCTGCAGTGTTGTTCGGGTCTGATCCTCGTGATGCAGATGCGGCTGCAATGGGGGTCGTAGCAGGCGAACTCTCGTTGACGGAGGTGTCTGCTGCTGAGTGCGAAGACCTTCCAGCGCTGTTGGTGCGATGTGGGCTGGCAAAGTCAAAAGGTGATGCCCGCCGCACGTTGGAACAGCGTGGTTTTCGCTGCAACGGAGAGGTGCTTGAGCTCGACTCAAACGTCTCGGAGATGTCGGCGCTGGAGGGCGGTTTTCACCTGATGCAAAAAGGACGAACGTCACACCATCTTCTGCGGATATTTTCTTGATTCCGGGTTGTGCACTCTCGGTGTGAGCAGTAGTGTTTTACCTCGCCCCAAAAGCCAGATGGCTAGTGGGTGACACCGAGTCACGAAAGTGAATGTGTCAGAGCAGTAGCTCCTTGAAAACGGAAGAGAAGACAGAACGCCAGTGCGGGCAGTCGGTCAGGGGAAACTTCGGTTTCTGAGACGCGACTGTCTGTCAATTCAGTTGCCGGGTTCCCACCCGGTGACAAACGTAATTAATAAGTCAAGATTGCAGTCACTGAGTACATTCCACTCACACTGCGCTCGACCATCAGCCGTTCGATAGAAGAACAACCGTTCCGATATCGACAGGTTTTTGTTGGAGAGTTTGATCCTGGCTCAGGACGAACGCTGGCGGCGTGCTTAATACATGCAA
>CALCBR010000112.1:0-29892 GCA_937897105.1 uncultured Acidimicrobiaceae bacterium
CCCAAGAAGAGGTCATTGCCCGTCGTGACGGAGCGGCTATCGAGGTGCGTATTAATGCGGAGGATCCTGCCGGTGGCAAGTTCTTGCCGTCGCCCGGACCGATCGAGTCGCTGAAAACGCCAAGTGGGTTCGGTGTTCGTTTTGACACCGGCTACGAGTCTGGTGATGAGATCAGCCAGTACTACGACAATCTGGTCGGCAAACTCATCGTGTGGGGTAAGGATCGCCCAACGGCGATTGCTCGCACAATTACTGCGCTTGAGGAAATGGAAGTGAAGGGGGTTGCGACGACAATTCCTGCCGATCTTGCGATTCTTCGGCACTCAGATTTTGCTGATGTGACGCACTCGACGAAGTGGGTGGAGCAGACGCTCGACCTCAGCGACGTGTCATCGGCTCCTTCTGCGGCACCTGCAGAAGATGCTGAGCCACTCGTTGAGCGCAAGACAACGGTTGAGGTCAACGGCAAGCGCTTCGATGTGAAGATGTGGGTTCCCGAAACGGTTGGCGTTGCTGCAGCGCCGAGCGCAAAGAAGCCTCGACGTGCCGCCGGTGGTGGCGCCGGAGGCGGCGGCGGTAACGGCACGATCACCGTTCCGATGCAGGGAACGATCGTGAAGATCGAGGTTGAGGTTGGTCAAGAGGTCGAGGCAGGCCAGTCACTTCTCGTGCTTGAAGCGATGAAGATGGAGAACCAAATCAACAGCGATGTGAGCGGAACTGTTGCAGAGATCAAGGTGTCTGCCGGTGACACTGTCGGCGGTGGTGACACCGTGATGGTCATCACCCCTGCCTAGTTCGGGCGCAGCAACGCCGTCAGCGTCGGCTTATTCGGCGGCTTGTGACAGTGCTTCTGACAGTGCGGGGTGCACGAGAAGGCTCTCAACAATGTCGGTCACTGTGAGGTTTGCGGTGACAGCGAGGGCGATCACGCTGATGAGTTCGGCGGCGTGCTGACCAACAATTGACCCGCCGAGCACCACTCCTGTTGCTGGGTCGGAGACGATCTTCACGAATCCTCGTGGGTCGTTGTTGATGAGGGCTTTCGGTGTTGTTGCGAATGGCACTTTGGTCACCCGAATTTTTCGACCGAGGGCGAAGGCTTCTGCTTCGGCGAGTCCGACGTCGGCGATTTCTGGCTCGGTGAAGATCGCTGATGCAGCCTTGTCGTAGTCGAGGTGGCGGTGCTCAACGGTGTGCAGCCCCATTGCGTGCTCGGCGACTTTACGACCCTGCACTGATGCGACCGACGAGAGCGGCAGTTTTCCGCTGACGTCTCCGGCTGCGTAGATGTGTGGCTGGTTGGTGACGCAGTGATGATTGATGGGGATATATCCACCCGCATCTGCCTCTACTCCTGCGGCCTCAAGGTTGAGCATCTCGGTGTTTGGCACTGAACCGATGGCAAGCACGGCGTGGGTTGATTCGACAACGCGACCGTCGTCGCATTTCACCACGACTTTGTCGGGGTCGCTCGCGTCGCGTTCGATGGCGGTTGCTCGGGCGCCTTTCAACAAGCGCACTCCCCTGCTCAAGAAGTCGTCTTCGAGAATTGCTGCTGCTTCTGGGTCTTTGCCTGGCAATACATGCTGACGGCTCACAACGAGGGTGACCTCAGCGCCGAATGAGGCGAACATGTGAACGAACTCAACGCCGGTCACACCCGAGCCAACGACGGTCACTTTCTTTGGGAACACCCGAGGCGGGTAGCAGTCTCGAGTGGTGAGAATTCGCTCGTGATCTGGGTTGCACCACTCTGGAATGCGTGGACGAGTGCCCGTTGCGATGAGCGCAGAATCGAAATCGATCTGTTGAACACCTTCAGCCGTATCGACTCCAACACTGTGCGAGCTGGTGAAGCGAGCGGTGCCCCGGATGATCCGCACACCTTGGCTTTCCAACAGTTCGGTCGTGTCGTGCTGCATATGGTCTCGAATATTGCCCACTCGTCGCACGAGCGCGTCCTCGTCGACCGTCGTCGAGGCATCTGCAAGCCCCATGCCACCGATGCGCTGGCCAAATGAGATGGCGCCACCGGTTGCGATCATCGTTTTCGACGGAATGCAGTCGAGCAAATGCGCAGCGCCACCAACGATTTCGCGCTCGATCATCGTCACCTGGGCGCCAAGACGCGCTGCGTACGTTGCTGCTTGGTTGCCGGCTGGACCGCCGCCGATGATGACAAAACTGTGAGCCACGGTGTCAGGCTATCGGGGCGCAGAAATCGCCCGACGCCGACGGCTGATAGCACCGGGAATCATCAAATAGTGGCGCCAGACGCCGACAATCGGGTGGAACTCCCGAGCGAGACGAACGGTGGGCGGTACGATGCTGTTTCGATGAGTGGCGGAAACGAAGAATCTCTCCCGGCTGACGGCACCGCCACAGCACCCGATGGTGAACAACACACCGGAAGTGGCCTCCAGGCAGAGCGCGCTCGTCGTTCCGCTCAAATCGATGAGATACGTGCTGCCGGTGGCGAGCCGTACCCGTATCGATTTGATCGGTCAGATTCGCTGTCGGAGATTCGCTCTCGTCATTCGGATCTTGAGGCGGGCGCTGAAACCGATGATCGGGTCTCGGTCGCTGGTCGAGTCATGTTGGCCCGTGACTCGGGAAAACTCATCTTTCTCACCATTCGTGACCGTTCTGATGAGATTCAGTTATTCGTGTCGAAATCGGTCATCGGTGATGACGGGTTCGCAAATGTGAAGTCGCTCGACCTTGGCGACTGGGTGGGTGTGACCGGTGATGTCATGACCACCCGAAAAGGCGAGCTCTCGGTGCGAGTAACTGAATGCCAACTGCTGTCAAAGGCAGTGAGACCCCTCCCCGACAAATGGCATGGTCTTTCAGACGTCGACACCCGTTTCCGGCAGCGGTACGCCGACCTCATCGTGAACGATGATGCCCGGCGTCATTTCGAGATTCGGCACGCAATCATTTCGAGTTTCCGTCAAACACTTGCGGGCGAGGGGTTCATCGAGGTCGAAACCCCAGTGCTTCACGTGGAAGCCGGTGGCGCCCATGCCCGCCCGTTCGTCACTCATCACAACACGCTCGACATGCAGCTCTATTTGCGTATTGCCCTCGAGCTGCATCTCAAGCGACTCATTGTGGGCGGCATGGAACGTGTCTTCGAAATCGGACGCATTTTCCGTAACGAGGGCATTTCAACCCGGCATAACCCCGAGTTCACGATGATGGAGCTCTACCAAGCGTTTGCCGACTGGACCGACGTGATGGACATCACTGAGCGCCTCATCACCAATGCCGCTCGTGACGCGATCGGGTCGACCACGCTGTCGATTCGGGGCGACGACATTGACCTCGCCGACCCGTGGCCTCGTATACGAATGATCGATGCTGCAAGCGAAGCGATCGGCACCGAGATTCACCCTTCGATGTCGCGTGATGCTCTTGCCGACATCGCAACGAAGAATGATGTCGAGGTGGCACCACAGTGGTTGCCGGGCAAAATCATCGAGGAAATCTTCGAGGCTCACTGCGAATCCGACCTCGTAAGGCCCACCTTTATCACCGGCCATCCCGTCGATATTTCTCCTCTATCTCGGGTGCATCGTGATGATCCATTCCTCACCGAGCGGTTCGAGCTCTTTGTTGACGGACGCGAACTCGCGAATGGATATTCCGAGCTCAACGATCCGGTTGAGCAACGGGCGCGTTTTGAAGATGAACAGTCGGCCAAGGATGCCGGCGATCTCGAACGCGGCACCGTCGATGAGGATTATTTGCGAGCCCTCGAATACGGCATGCCACCAACCGGTGGGCTGGGCATTGGCATGGATCGTGTCGCAATGCTCATCGCCGGCGTTGATTCGATCCGAGAAGTTGTTCTGTTCCCCACCCTTCGACCTGAGGTGATGACCGATGAATCATGATGACGAGAGCGCACCAACTTCGGTTCGCATGGCATGGGGAGCCGGCTGGGCGACCACCGATGACAACGGTGTCGATCTCGATGCAGCGTTCACATGGTTTGGCTGGGGCGAAGGAGGCGACGATGGGCTCGCGGGCTTACGTGAAACCCGTGACGAGTTGCGCAATGTGACAATTCGACCGATTCGAATGACAATCGACGTCGATGAGGCCCCGGCATCGGTCGCCGATGGATACCTCCGCTTGCATTTGTTGTCTGGTCGGTTTGCTGCGCCTCGCAGCATCAACCTCGATGGCATCTTTGGAACGCTGACGAACGTTGCTTGGACAAGCGCTGGGCCTGTGGCTCTTCACGAGCTTGATGCGACTCGCATTCGTGTGCGGGCAGCCGGTCAGCATCTCACCGTGAATGGCGTCGACAAGTTTCCTCGCATGACCGACTATGTCGTTCCGTCGGGTGTCCGCATCGCCGATGCCTCTCGAGTGCGGCTGGGCGCTCACCTCGCCGAAGGCACCACGGTCATGCATGAAGGATTCTGTAACTTCAATGCCGGCACGCTTGGAGCGTCAATGGTCGAAGGCCGAATTTCCGCCGGCGTCATCGTTGGCGACGGAAGCGATGTTGGCGGTGGCGCGTCGATTATGGGCACGCTGTCGGGCGGTGGCACCGCTCAGATCACCGTTGGTGAGCGCTGTCTACTCGGTGCGAACTCAGGCATTGGTATCAGCCTTGGTGATGACTGCGTTGTTGAGGCAGGCCTGTATGTCACTGCGAGCACCCCGGTGCTCACTCCTGATGGCAACGTCGTCAAGGCAATCGAGCTATCTGGCCGTTCGGGGCTCATGTTTATTCGTGATGGCCAGACCGGTCAGGTTGTCGTTCGTCAGCGCACCGGATCGTGGGGCGCATTGAACGACGCATTACACGCAAACGACTGAGTTCATTTCATGTCGACAGCATCATCAAACCTTCGACTGAAGGGATGGTTGCTCGCAGCGGCCGGCATGCTGTTCGTCTCTACCGACTCGCTCTTCGTGCGGCTTGGCGAAGGGTCAGGGGCGACGATGGCGTTTCTCATGGCGTGCGGTTCAACGCTGTCGCTCAGCGCAGTTGCGATTGCTCGTCCGGGTGGTGTCGAAGTGGCTCGTCAATCGATGGCCGAAGCTCCGCTGGCCGTATTGCTCCTTGCCGTGCTCGGTGCTGCGACACAGTTTTGCTTCATTGTTGCGGTGACGCAGACGTCGGTTGCGAACGTCGTGGTCATCGTTGGCGCATCACCGATCGCAGCTGCGATTGCGGGGTTTCTCTTGTTGCGCGAGCGCCCCGAACGTCGAGTGCTGTGGGCCATCATCATCACTGCGATCGGAATCGGGGCGACGATGTCGGGCACGCTCGGCTCGCCGTCATTCAGTGGTGACCTTGTTGCTGTTGTTGCTATCTGCGCCTTTGGGTTATCGATCGTCGTGTGGCGCAAGCACCCCGGGCTTGATCGCCCATCCGCGTTGGCGGCGAGTTCGGCAGTGATGGCGATTGCGACGATCCCGCTCGTTGACTGGGCGTCAATCGATGTTCGAATGTTGCTCGCCGGTGGCGCAATGGGACTCATTGCGAACCCGGCCGGCCGCTTGATGTACACCGCGGCCCCTCGCTATGTGCCAACGGCGGAGGTCGCTCTGTTTGCTCCGGTTGAGACGGTGGCGGCGACGATCTGGGCGTGGCTCGCATTTTCTGAGGTGCCCGCTGGGCGCACCGTCGTCGGCGGCATCGTTGTGCTCGGTGCGATCGCTCTCGCAACCTGGGGTGGCGCAACCGACGATGCTCCTAGCGGTTGAGCGCTCGTTTACCGCTCAGGTGGCGGGCATGACGCGACCAACAAACTCGATGACGGCAGCGTTAAAGATGTCATTGCGATCGCCTGCCACCATGTGACCGGCATCGGCCACGTCAGCGACCTCCGCATGGGGAACAAGTTTCTTCAATTCGCTGACGCTTTCATCGCTGACGATGTCGCTCATGCGCCCCCTGACGAGCATGGTGGGGATGTCAATCAGTGTTGCGGCGTCACTTAATTCGGTGCGAACAATCGAACTGCTCTGCTCTTCAGCTTCATTTCGCTCGCTGACGAATCGTGGGTCCCAGTGCCAATACCAGCGCCCGTCGCCTCGTTGACGAAGGTTCTTTTTCAACCCCGACGAATCTTTTGGACGAGGACGGTGGGGGTTGTAGAGCGCAACGGCATCGGCTGCTTCATCAAGACTGTCGAAACCACGCATGCCTGAGCGCATAAATTCTTGAATTTTGACCCGTCCGGCCGTTTCGATTCTCGGGGCCACGTCGACGAGCACGAGGCAACTTGCGAGCGGTGTGCGCCCTGATCGGGCGATCGTTGCGAGGGCGAGCATTGATGCGAGTCCACCGAGAGATGCTCCAACGAGTGCTGGTGGTTGCGTGCAGGTTGCTGCAACCTCGATGAGGTCATCTGCGTAACGCTGTAGGGCGTAATCACCATCGGGTGACCAGTCGCTGTCGCTGTGGCCTCGAAGGTCGACCGACACGGCTCGGTAGCCAGCGTGTGCGAAGGCTGCACCTGCCCCTCCCCAGGCGTGACGGGTCTGCCCTCCGCCGTGCATGAGCATCACGGTGGGAGCGTCGTCAGGCCCGTAAATGTCGGCAGCCAACGTCAGGCCACTGCCGGCCACTCTGACGGTTTCACGGGGTGCAGCGTCGAAGGCGGGGGGTGTACTCATCTCCCTATCGTGGCAGGTAGCGTTCGCCGCCATGCCAGCGGCCGAGTCTCTTCTTTCTTTCGCTGCGGCCTCATTTGTTCTCCTCATCATTCCGGGTCCTGCAGTGCTCTACATCGTGAACCGTTCAATGTCTGATGGCCGGTCGGTTGCCCTCGCCTCGGTTGCCGGTCTCGAGCTCGGCAACCTGACTCATGCCGTTGCAGCCACGGCCGGTTTATCTGCTGTCATCGCAGCCTCAGCAACCGCGTTCGGCATCATCAAGTGGGCCGGAGCGGTGTATCTCGTCGGCGTTGGTCTCAACACGTTGGTGCGACGCCCCGACGCAGTCACCCTTTCGATCGATCATCTACCGTGGCGAAGAGCATTTAGCCAAGGCGTGATCGTCAATGTGTTGAACCCGAAGGTCGCATTGTTCTTCTTGTCATATCTGCCGCAGTTTGTCGATGAGAGCCGTGGGCCAGCCTGGTCACAGGTGCTCACCTTGGGCGTCGTGTTTGTGGTGATCGGCTCTGTCACTGATTCGACGTGGGCGATCACAACGAGTGGGTTGCGCGACATGCTCCTGAAGGGCCGCTCGCTGGCATTCGTGCAGCGCTGGGTGTCGGGCTCGGTGTTCGTTGCGCTCGGTGTGCTCGCAGCCCGCGCTCACCGAGTCACGTAAGACACTGCCGATGGAGACGTCTGCGACTCACGAGGTTGCTGAGACCGACTGAGTACGACAAGGCCGAGAAGAATCACGACCCCTGCTATCCATCCCTGTGCCGACAGACGTTCACCAAGTACGACAAACGCAGCGAGTGCGGCGGTGAGCGGCTCAACCAGAGTGATCGACACTGCCGTTGACGCATGTAGCGTCCGAAGGCCCCAGCCGTACAGCACGTAAGCGATGCCTGCCGTCAAGACGCCCAGGTGCAGCAGCATCACTATGCCACTCGTCGACCACACCCAACCGACATCACTGCTCGAGACGACTGAAGCGATAAGGAACGGACTGAGTATGAGTGCGGCGAGAGCAAACTGGGAAGCGAGAGCCTCGGTTGACCCCACTCCTCGCGAAATGAGGACGCTAGTGGTGTGTGCATACACGGCGTAACCGAGCCCGGCAGCCATTGCTGACAGCACCCCGAAGAGCGAGAGTGATATCACGGATGAATCGTTTGCTCCCCCGGCAACGAGAGCTGCAACTCCGACAAGCATGACTGCAGTGCCGGTGTACCACTTCATGGCTGGGTTTCTTCGGTGTAGTGCGAGATCGATGAGGCCGGAGAACATCGGGCCGCTTCCGAGCGCGATGACAGTTCCGACTGCAACGCCGGAACGTTCGACACCAAAAAAGAACGCTGGCTGGTACAAGGCCGCGCCGAATGCCCCACACAACACGAGGTTGCGATTCACCCCGGTCATTGCGGGCTGTAGTTGCTTTGACGGGCTGCACGCCCACAGAGTGATGGCTCCAAGGGCGATGCGGATCGCTCCAACCGTCCACACCGACGTGCCGTCGGGGCCGAGCGCTCGAGCGGTGCCTGTGGTGCCGAAAAGTGCCGCTGCCGCAACAACTGCAAAGATGGCACGGCCGGGCATGCCGCCATTGTGACATCGGTTGGGGTCGAGCGGGCGCGTCAATGGCAAACTGTCGAGATGAGTTCCGAGTCGCTGCCGGCCGACGCCTTTGCAACGCTTCGCGCCATTGTGGAAGATCGGCGAACGAACATGCTGGTTGATCGTGATCGAGAGGTCTCCGAAGACATTGTGCGAGATCTTTGTGAGCTTGCAATGTGGGCACCGAACCATAAACGCACGTGGCCTTGGAGGTTTGCGGCTTTCTCGGGTGACGGCCGGGTTCGACTTGGCGAGGCATGTGCTGAAGATCTCATCGCCGGAGGATCTGACGATGAGTTCAAGATTCAGAAGGTTCGGTCGAAGTACACCCGAGTGCCTTGCGTGCTTGTCGTCGGGTCAGCGCCCGATGATCATGCAACGTTTCATGATGAGAATCGTGATGCCGTGTCAGCGGGAATTCAAAATGCGTTGCTTGGGGCAACGTCGCTTGGGCTGGCCTCATTTTGGTCGACGGCGCCGGTCATCGATGGGGCTCATACCCTCGAGTTGTGTGGCTTCGAGTCGGGTACTCGGCTCATCGGGATGATTTATCTCGGTTGGCCAACTGGCGACACGCTGCCCGGTATGCGACCCGACCTCGAGATCAACATCATCTCCTCGTAGCGGATACTCATCTCATCAATCTGGCGACGCCTTGCGCGTCGCGAGTAACTCAATTCAGAATCTGGAGTGTTTCTTCGGTGATGTCGCCATCGATGATGCGGTAGCAGCGTGTTTCTGGTGACTCACGCTTCAACGACACGATGATGTAGTGCCAATTCGGATCTGGCGCCTGACCGACATCGGTCGGGCTTGGAAAGGGCTCGGAGTGAGTGTGGCTGTGCACGACACCAATCACCTCGTTGTCACGATCTTCAACTTCGCGCTCGATTCGAAGGTGATCTTTGGGGTCGATCGTGTACACCCGGGCTGATCCCGCAATGTTGACGCATGGGTGGAACTCGTCGGCGACATCAGCTTCTGAACCGATTGTCGGGCCCGAAATGAGACCGCATGCTTCGAGTGGGTATGCCTTCACTGCCTCATGGATGATGGCGTCGAGAACGGCTCGCCGGATCTGAATCACATTGACAACGCTAGTGGGTTCACACGGCTACAAGCTGATGCACCTCGAGCACTTGATGCTTGCCACCTGCCGAGTAGACGTCAGCGCGCACCGAACGTTGAACGGAGACATCCCAGCCCATCATTTCGGCGAGGAGAGGTTCGATTACGCCCCAGGTGCTGTCGGCGCCCGTCCAGAACAACCGACCGTCAAGAAGCGGCCCTCGTGCGCTAATCGTGACGACTCGACGCTGAGGCGCCATCTGCTGTCCGTGGCGTCGAGCGACCGCCTCGCGAAGGCGAAGTTCTGCGTCAAGGTCGCTGTCGTCGTGCAACGCGAATGCACTTGATCCCAGCGATGACACGGCTGCCTGGTCACGAATGTGTTCAGTCGGTGTCGACAACCTTCTGGCTGCTGATGGGTGACGCAATACGGCCGCCATCGGTTCTGCGGCGTGGTGTGAGGAGGAATTGTTCATGTGCGACACGGTAAGGAAGGGGTGTGACAGTCCCCGGTCGATCGTGATCTCGCAATGCGGTCAGCCGCACTCGGTAACCTTTGTTCACCATGGCTCCGCCCGGCACCAAGATCATCGCAAGTAACCGCCGAGCCCGGCATGACTATGCGATTTCAGACTCGATTGAGGCGGGTATCTCTTTGCTGGGGAGCGAGGTGAAAAGCCTTCGTGAGGCGCAGGTGCAACTCAACGATGGCTTTGCACGATTCCGCAGTGGCGAGTTGTGGCTTGAGGGGGTTGCGATTGCGCCCTACGGGTTTGCCGTGGGATTCGGCGCCCACGAGCAGGACCGCCCTCGAAAACTGCTGCTGCATCGAGCCGAACTCAAACGCCTCAGCGACCAGGTAGATCGCGAACGGGTGTCGATCATTCCCCTTGCGATGTACTTCAAGAACGGCCGGGTGAAGGTCGAACTTGGAATTGGTAAAGGCCGCACGAAAGCCGATAAGCGCCAGTCGATCGCTGCAAAAGACGCACAGCGCGATATCGAGCGCGAGATGGGCCGGCGCAACAAATACAACAGGTAACCAGGTCGACAGTTAGCCGCAGTTAGCTCAGCGAGGTTGGCGCCACATCCCCCACTGATGCGGGCCTTGCGATCTGTCATTTTCGTCATCGGTCATGAGATCCCATTCGGTCCTTACCTCGAATCCGTGGCGGCGGTAATACGCCACGTTCTCTTCGGTCTCAGTTTCGAGATAGCACCCAAGCCCCTCAGCATCGGCAATCGCGAAGACTTCTCCCATGAGTGCTGCGCCGAAACCTGTCCGTTGCCAGTCAGGGTGGGTTGCCAACATGTTGAGATACCAGTGAGGCTCGGGAGGTGTGTTCGCTTCAGAGAATGTTCCGTAGGCCATAAACCGAGAGAGCCGCCATGCCGGGTCATTACGTGGTTCATCCTCAACTTCGGCTTCAGGTCGACCCGGAGGGGTCCACTTGGCAAACGCCGTCCCATCACTTGTGCACCAGGTGCTGTTGAGCGCCACTCCCCTGCCGATGACCCATCGAAACACTCCTTGGCCGTTTGCGAGGTAGTCGTCATCGTCAGGGAAGAACCAGCGCATCACCGGATCAGCATGGAATGCCCGCCAACCGGTGACTGCAAGTTGTTTGATTTCGGCCGGTGTCGCTTGATGAATACCACTCATAGGTTCAATAGCCTCGCAGACCGGCAGCGACGCCCCGGTGTCCGGTTGTTTCACCGTTGTTGTAGGTTGAGCGGCAACATAACTACACAGGTACTTGTACCTAGTAGGTGCGTTCATACGGGGCTGACCGGTTTCGACGTCAGTATCGCTTGGGCGAATCTGCGACCCGAGTTGCTCAGACTCGAGAAACGGGGCAACCATAAGAATTGCCGATGAGCAGTTCGCTCTTGCCGCCTGATTCAGGTGAGTAAAGAGTCATCGTGACCAGAAATGGCGCACGGGGCCGGTCCGCCGCAGCCCGGCAACAGAAGCGGAGGATGACGACGAGAAAGACCGTTGACGGCGAGAAAGACCGCTGCCTCTCAGGAAAGACTGGGCGCTGATCGCAAGATCAATCGACCCGCCGATGAGCCGGCGTCAGGCTCTCAGACGGGAATGGTCGTAGCGGGTCCGTTCACGGGCTGATGGACGGGGGTTCGATTCCCCCCAGCTCCACTGTGGGGGACTTGTAGAAATATGGGTTTTCTCTAGTAGAGATCGGGCCAGGTCCTACTGATCTCGCAACGAGGGCCTGTGTGTCAACCTCATTTCAATCGTCGAGCCGTTGGGGGCTGCCCGACGTGGTCTGTTCAGCCAGTCAAGTCGTGCTCATCGAGCTCCCACTTGACCACGCCACCATTTTCAAGTGAACTCCTTACATGCGACATAGCGAACAAATCCGCCTGATGAAGCAACTTTGCGCCCACTTGGATGCCGGCACCAACGTCGACGCCGGCGGGCTACGCCAATTGGACCCGTCCGTCTATACAGATCCAGCCCGGGCTGAGCGAGAGCGAAACGAGTTCTTTCTATCTACCCCTCAATGCGTTGGCATGTCCGGTGACCTCCCTGAGGCCGGCTCGTTTTTAACCCACGACGATCTCGGCCTGCCAATTCTCGCAACGCGAGACGCCGACGGCCACTTCCGAGCATTTGTCAATTCATGCCGACACCGAGGCGTAGTAGTAGAGACGGAAGCACGGGGCACAAAACGCCGTTTCACATGTCCATTCCACGCCTGGAGTTACGACACCGGAGGTGCCCTCGTCGGCGTGCCGAAGTCCGAGCACTTCGGTGACATAGACACCGAATGTCTTGGCCTACGCCCATTACCTGCCGAGGAACGCCACGGTCTTCTTTTCGTCCATCCTGACCCCAACGGTCGAATGAATCTCGACGAGTTGCTGGGCGAGTGGTTCAACGACGAGTTCCCAACATGGCACTTCGGCGACATGATCCCGATCAATCACGACGCTTATGACACTGCGTGCAACTGGAAGTTGGCGATGGACACTTTCGGTGAGACCTACCACTTCTCTGCACTCCACAAAGACACCTTGTTCAACTCATTCCACGGCAACGTGCAGTGCTACGACCAAGAGGGGCACCTGCACAGGATGGTGCTCTGTCGACGTGAAATCGATGAAATGCGATTGCTGCCAGAAGATCAGTGGGACATTTCGATCGCCGGACTTCCTGTTTACTGGATCTTCCCGAACGTGATACTCATGCCGTTTCGATTTGGTTGCTTCCTCGTGCGGGCCTACCCAACTGATGGCGATCCAGGTCGTCACATAAGTCGCGTCGATTTTTACATGAAATCGGAACTGGTGGAAGCAAGTGGACAAGAGGCCGCTGAGGTCAACACGATGATCACCACAATTGCCCAGATCTTCGCCGAAATCATCCGTGACGAGGACTATGTAATGGGTGAGTCACAGCAGCGTGCGGCGAACTCCGGATCTCTCGAACGGGTCATTTTCGGTCGCAACGAACCGGCCCTACATCATTATCACCAGACGTATGCAAGCAAGCTCGGCGACGCCCCCATTCCGCTGGTCGACGCGATCTGATTCGCCACGTGACGCAACGGCTATCGACAGGAGCGCTTACGGCAACGCAAGCACGTTCACGGTCATTTCTTCACTGTACGAAATGTACGCATCGGGATCTGTAGGTGAGCCGCGAGACTCGTCGTAGTAGGTATCTCCAACCGTAATAGTGAGTAAGTCTGTCTCTGCAAGGACGAGCTGTTTTAATTCTTGGGCTGTGGCACCTGGATGGCCAGATAGGAGTTCAACCGCTCGGGCTGCGGCTATTGGCGTCGCATGTGACGTGTCAGCGAATTCATAGTCAAGAGGAAGCTCGACGAAGACGGTGTTTTCAAGGTTTCGTGCCACGAAATCACCATGAAGATCAACTGATCCTTGCCGAGACGAAACAGATGATGCTTCACCCCACATCTCTGAAAAGTCCCAGTACCAAGCGATAAAGAGGGTTTGATCCATTGCGTCTGGGTCGTTCTCAATGACGTAGACGTTGCCAGCATGCGGAAACGCATACACCCCTAGTTCCGGGTCGCCATCAACCCCGGCATTTTCAAGGGACGATATGTAGAGCGCATTTGTCCCTTTGAGGGCCTCAACCTCCTGGTAACTGTCGTCACTGATTGCGAAAGGATCGCCTCCCTCATGACTACTCGCACTGATCACGACTGTTTCGTCTGCGTGAATTGCTCTAAAGCTGGTCCCGGAACCTCCCTCAAACGTAAAAAGCGTGAACTTCTCATTCGGGGCGAACGTTAAGAAGGTATCCCTCACACGATCGCCATGAGATTCTTCGCCGTTATTGCCGAAGACGTCGCTAAGGACCACTTTGATTGCGCCATCTCCTACTGACTCGAAGTACGGCTCGCCCCATTCTGGATTTAGATCTTCAAGGATGTAGTAGATGCGTGCTTCCTCATCTCCTACGACTGCAGATGGGTGAGCCCCTTGACGGCCCGATTCTTTGATGATTTCTCCTACCCGATCTACATCTCCCTCCCCAACTAGTTCCTCGCAGCCATCAATAGCAGCCTCGACAGCCCGGAAAGTTTCGGAGCCGAGCGCATCTTCTGATGCTCCGTTTCTCACAATGAAGTCGACGACGACGAATAAATCGGAATAATTAGTCTGAGAGTTGGCCGACAATTCATCAACGAAGCACGCTCCGAAGGGTCCGCCGTCGACGACGGGGAGATAGGAGGTGAAGTAATCGATGAGGTCCAGTCTCCATTTTTTCTCCAAAGAGCTATCCGATTCACTGCTTGAGTCAAAGTCGCTAGTCAAAGAGGTACTCACCTCACCGGAGGAATTGGTCTGTTGGACCGATTGAGATGGCTTGCGATCACCGCTGCTACACGAGATCAATAACACGCATAAAAGAGGTGCCAACAAAAATTGCGTGACTTTGAGACCCACCTCGTCAAACTTACCGACCCCTAGTACGACGAGAGGGGTACGACGACGCAACCGTCGAGATACTGTGTGGGGCTTGCCTCGTGCCGCAATTGGCGGCCTTTTGTCTTTTAGGGCCTCTCTCAATCGACAGCCATAATCTGCCGTCTACTGCTCGCCCGAGCCCAGGGCGACCGAGTGACTCAATCGTTTGAGGTCTCAGGCCTTCTCGTGATCATTCTTGCAATTACTTTTGCCCTACCTGATATACAACGAAGGCCTAATCGCAACCGGTAGGAGACGCTCTGCCTCCGACTGACGCTCAACTCCACGTCACTCGAGCCAGCGTGGTCGTCGTGCAGTAGTAGACATCTCGGTTGCCTCCTGCGGTGAGGAACATCCCGTTGGCGATTCTCGACCCGATATCGACCCGGTCAATAAGGGTTCCGCTCGCAACATCGACGACCACTAGATCGTCACGACCATCGGCGGTGAAGTCGTTGATGACTAGCTCGCCAGACTCAGGGAACACCACCGGCTGCATCGAGGCACGAACGTCAAGATGCCACACAGCTTCCATTTCAGCTCCAGAAGTATCGACACCGGCGAGACCACCGTTAATTGAGTCCCATGCAATCGCCATGTTGAACTCCGGAACATGAATAGGCGGCGCAATGACTCCCCCGCCACCAACGCCAAACGGCTCGATTGAACTCGCACTGCTCAGATCATCGAGCGGGATTCTGAACAGACGTTGCGCACCGTCCCACGGCGCCGGAAGCCGCCACGACACGTTGCGGCCTGGAGGGGTGTCGAAACGTCCGTTGGGTTCGGTGAGATGTATCGCGCGCACCGACGGAACATCACCGCAGTCCATCACCCAGCACGAATCCCCCGACAGGCAGGTGTCCCACGCCAATCCCCAACGGTCGTGCTCCGAGCGGTAACGCAACCGCCATTCGTCAACTTCGAGTGCATCGCCCTCAACTCTGAGCCGCCAAATATGCTCACTGCCCGGCACATAGACGTGCTCAGCGCCACTTGTCGAAAGGTCAGCAGCGATACGACCCATCGAGCCTTCTGGAAGCACAAGGGGCTCTCCGACGAGTTCGAGTGTGTCTGGGTCAAGCCGAGTGATGGTGGTGCCACCCTGGCCCTCAAGCCGAAGGTCCTTCGTGATCAGCGTGCCGTCAGACAATGCGAGCATGCCGTTGTGGCTTCGGTCAGCAGGCAGTTGTCTCTCAACGATGATCGAGAGATCGTCTGGATCAAGCCGATGGATGTACGAGCCGTTGATGGAGATGATCGAACCGTTGGCATGGGCAATGATCGCCCCGCACCACACGTGATCGCCGCACGGCAACTCTGGAGACGTGGCAATCGGTTCGAGAGTGACCGGATCGATGCGCTGCACCCACCCAAATGGAGGTGGCCCGGTAAATGCCGCCATAGTGCCACCCATGTACAACTGCCCGGGGTCGCGTTCGATGATCATCACGTTCCACCGGTCGTTATGTCTCGTGCACACTTCTGCCGTTCCGGTTGCTGCATCGAGTCGACCGATCGCTGACTTCTGTCGACGGTTTCCACCGCACTCGGTTGGCCACGGGGAAGGCCAATATCCGGGGTGGCGTGTCATCCTGTCGAGCTCAATCATTGCTGGAGACGCTAGCAATCGCCCGTTCAACGCGAGTCATGCTGCTGACAAGGCAACGCGCTGCGCTCGATTCGAGTTCTTCTACGCGGGACAACTCTCGACGGAGCTCGTTACTCCCGAATGATCTCAGGAGGCTCAAACGCCGTGACGACCGGCAATTCGTCTTCAAAGCGCTCGACATCAACCAGACACGAATGCGCAGTCGGCCCCTGTGCGAGCCGAGAGGTTCCCTTATCGAGGGTGAGCACATTGGGGTTTCCGTGCTTGCACATGCTGCCGATCGTGCCGGGCTCAACCGGATCAAACCACGCTCCGGTCGAAAGTTGAATGACCTGTGGCATCAATCGATCATCAATGCAGGCGGTCGCAAGGCACGAACCGCGGTCGTTGAATACTCGGACAATCTCATGATGAGCGATCCCTCGAGCAGCAGCATCGTCGGGGTGAAGCGCCACCTGTTCACGGCCATGCACCTTCTGCTCTCTGCTCGTTGACCCGTGGTCAAGTTGCGAGTGAAGCTTGCCCGTCGGCTGGTTTGAAATGAGATGCAGCGGGTACGCACTTTCTGTGCGCCCGAGCCACTCGGGCGGCTCAAGCCATGTCGGGTGGCCTGGGCAGTCGTCGTATTCAAAGGAGGCGATCTGTTCTGAAAAGAGCTCGATGCGGCCACTCGGCGTACCGAGGGGAGACGCGTCAGGGTCTGCACGAAACGTTTCAAGCATTACCCGCTCATCGTCACGTCGCTCGATCTCGTACCAGCCTTGTTCTTCCAAGGTTGCTAGCGGGGGCAGATCGATACCTTTGTCTGCCGAACGCTTCCGGGTTTTCTCGTAGAGAAACGCAATCCACTCATCAGCTGTCCGGCCCTCGGTATAGACATCTTCAACACCCATCTCCCGAGCGATACCAGCAAAAATGTCGTAGTCATTGCGGCTCTGCCCTACCGGCTGCACAGCTTGTTCCATTGCAACGACCACCGGGTCGAGTTTCGTAACGGCAACGTCGCGCCGCTCGAGTGCCGTCGTGCAGGGCAGCACGATGTCGGCGTGACGGGCGTTTGCGTTCCAGCACCAATCGTTCACGATGATGGTGTCGGGCTTTCTCCACGCCGCGAGTAACCGGTTGAGGTCTTGATGATGATGGAACGGGTTGCCTCCCGCCCAATACACGACTCGAATATCTGGGTACGTCTGTCGTTTGCCGTTGAAATCGAACTGTGTTCCTGGCTCAAGCAACATGTCGGCGACCCTCGCCACCGGAATGAACGAGTTCACCCCTCTTCTCCCCTGCGGAAGCGCAGCTGCAGGGATGCTGTCGAAGTCGTTGCCGATGCAGTGTTCGGCGGTGTACCCAAACCCGATTCCACCGCCTGGTAGCCCGATCTGACCAAGCAACGACGCCAGCGCGATCGCTGCCCAATACGTGTGTTCGCCATGCGCCTGCCGGGTGAGCGACCAACTCACCGAAATCATCGTTCGGTTCTGTGCCATTCGAATCGCAAGGTCGCGGATGTCGCCTGCGGCAACACCACAGATCTCCGACGCCCAGTCAGCGGTTTTTGGAATGCCGTCTGATTGCCCCATGAGATACGACTCGAATTCATCAAACCCGACGGTGCAGCGTTCGAGAAACTCTCGGTCGTGCAGGTCTCTCGCAACGACCTCATATGCGAGACCGAGCATCAGCGCAGTATCAGTCGATGGACGACACGGAAGCCACTCAGCGTTCAGCGCACTGATCGTGTCGGCTCGTAGCGGTGACACGTTGACAAACTTGACCCCGGCGCTTGCTGCCTCGTTCATCAGGGCGCGCTGATGGTGACGGCCAACTCCACCTTGACCGATCTGCCCGTTCTTAACTGGCAACCCTCCAAAGGCAACCATAAGGTCGGTGTGTTGAGCAATTGTTCGCCACGGCGTGGGAAAGTAAATGAAGTCGGTAATGCCACCGAGCACATGGGGAAGGATGACCTCTGCAGCGGCAAGGCTGTACGTGTTGACCGATCGGGTGTACCCACCGATTGCATTCAAGAAGCGGTGTACATGACTCTGCGCATGATGAAACCGCCCGGCGCTCGCCCACCCATATGATCCGCCGTAGATCGATTCGTTTCCGTATTCAGCACAAACTCGTGTGAGTTCTTCGGCAACAAGACGTTCTGCTGTTTCCCACGACACCTCAACGAATGGTTCAGCACCACGCCGATCGGTGTGCGCACCCGGGCCATCTTCCAGCCAGCTCTTTCGAATCATCGGCGCCGATATGCGGGTAGGGCCATCTAAGACATCAGTGATGCCATGGCCGATGGGTGAAGGGTCTTCGTCGTGTTCGAATGGAATGAGGCCGCTCACGCGATCGCCTTCAACCTTCACCCGGTAGGTGCCCCAGTGAAAGGCGCTCAGCGGAAGGTTGGAGCTGTCGTCACGTGTCACTGTTTTGCCTCTGCACCCACGTCGTTGCCTACCTGTTCGGTTCCGAAGAGTGCTCTCGCCGACATTAGTTTTCCATCATGGAAAACAACGCACTCGTGACACCTCTCGAGCCATATAACCCTTACCTCTCCGATCCGGTGTTGCAGCGTGCAGTCGAAAGAGAAGGCGCTAGCGAAACCGATCGTTCGTCACTTGCCTCATTTGGGGCCGAGGTCGGATCTGAAGAGACGTTCTCATGGGGTGCCGACGCCAACCGCTACTCGCCAGAATTGGTCACCCACGATCGCTTTGGTGATCGCATCGATGAGGTCCGGTACCATCCGGCATACCACCAGATGATGAATCTGTCGGTGACCAATGGCATCCATTCCGCTCACTACGACGGCCGCCCGGGCGACGGTTCGTACGTCGCTCGAACCGCGCAAATGCATCTCGTGAGCCAAATTGAGGTCGGCCACGCCTGTCCAATTTCGATGACCGGGGCGGTGCTACCCGCACTACGAGAGCAACCCGATCTCGCATCGGTTTGGGAGCCTCGTATCCGAACCCGTTCATACGACCAGCGGCTCATCGAACCATCGCTGAAAACCGGGAACCTCCTCGGCATGGGCCTCACTGAAAAGCAAGGCGGAAGTGACGTTCGAGCGAACACGTCGACGGCGGCACCAGTGAATGGCGGCGGACCCGGTGGCGAGTACCGCCTCACCGGCCATAAATGGTTCACGTCAGCACCAATGTGCGATGCCTTCTTAGTGCTCGCTCAGGCTCCCGCTGGCATCTCGTGTTTCTTGGTGCCGCGAGTGCTCGACGACGGCAGTCGAAACTCGCTCTTCCTCATGCGGTTGAAAGACAAAGTGGGAAATCGTTCGAATGCATCTTCTGAACTTGAGTTCACCGATGCCGCCGGATGGCTCGTCGGCGAAGAGGGTCGAGGAATTCAGGTCATCATCAAAATGGTGAACGCAACCCGCCTCGACGTGACCAACTGGGCGGTGGCGCTCATGCGTCAATCGGTGTCACAGGCAGCTTGGTATCTCATGCAACGGGAGGCATTCGGAGCCAAGTTGATCGATAAGCCACTCATGCAAAACGTTGTTGCTGACCTCGAAGTAGAAACCGAGGTGGGCACCATGATGGTGATGCGACTGGCCGGCGCCTACGAGCGAGGCCCGATCGACGATCATGAAGCTGCGTTCGGGCGCTTAGGGCTCGCTGTGGCGAAGTACTGGCTCACGAAACGTTCGAGCCCGGTCGTGCGAGAGGCGTTGGAGTGCGTCGGCGGTAACGGCTATGTCGAAGAGTCAATTATTGCGCGGCTCTACCGCGAAGTTCCGCTCAACTCCATTTGGGAGGGAGCCGGCAACGTGATCGCTCTCGACGTCCTTCGAGCCTTGCAGCGTTCACCCGATGCAGGTGAAGCATTTGTCAACGAAATCGCACTTGCCGAGGGCTCCGATCGAACTCTCGACCGAGAAATTGCTCGTCTGCGCAAGACGCTTGCGACCACGGTGAGCGAAGCCGATGCACGACGCCTTGTCGAGCAACTTGCTCACTGTTGGGGAGCATCACTATGTCTTCGTTACGAACCTACGATCGCTGACGCCTACATTCGCTCACGACTTGATGGCGAATGGGGTTCAGAGTTCGGATCTCTTCCGAGCAAACTCGATCTCGCCGGGCTCGCTCAGCGAGCGTGCCCTGTCACTGAGTAACACCAACGGAGGCTTGCGATGTATCGGTTAAGACTTTCTGAAAGCTATGTCCCCGCTCAGCCAGATGGTGATCTTCTTGATCTGACGGTTGGCGATCTCCTTCGTCAACAGGCTTCGACCCTTCCTCATTCGGTTGCTGTTACTGCGGTAACAGCCGATGGCACGCTCGGGCCCTCATGGACTCATGAACAACTTTTACGCGATGCCGAGACACTGGCGTTGTCGCTTGCGTCTCGATTCGCTCCTGGCGAACGCGTCGTCGTATGGGCTCCAAATGTCAGCCGCTGGCTTCTTATGGAGTACGCCTGCGCGTTAGCGGGTCTCGTGCTCGTCACAGCAAATCCCTCGTTCCAGCAGGCTGAATTGCGCTATGTGCTCGAACAATCTCGTTCGGTTGCGTTGTTCCACATTAAAAGTCATCGAGGCAACCCAATGACCGCTATCGCTGAGGAGGCTTCTCAAGGGCTTTCATCGGTGCGAGAAATCGTCGACCTCGACAACGACGAACAGCTGTTTGCCAGTGGTCCACGACCGCGTTCTCTTCCGACTGTGGCTCCAACGGATGCTGCGCAAATTCAATACACCTCCGGCACGACAGGCTTTCCAAAAGGGGCTGTCCTCTCCCACCACAGTCTCGTCAATAACGCTCGCCTCTTCGCTCAGCGTGCGCTCACCGACCGAAACTCGGTGTACGCCAACTTCATGCCGCTCTTTCACACCGCTGGCTGCGCCACAGGTGCACTCGGAAGTTTGCAGGCGGGATGCCGCATGCTTCTGATCGAACAGTTCGATGCCGACGCGTTGGCCCTTCGAATCGAGACCGAACGGGTGACGAACTTCTTCGCTGTTCCAACAATTTTGGTTGCACTGCTCGAGTCACTCGAACGACAACCTCGCAATGTCGACTCGCTCGTCGCAATTACTACTGGCGGTGCTCCGGTCTCGGCCGAGCTTGTTGAACGGGTGCGCCGCCAACTGGGCTGTCACCTCTTGACAGCGTTTGGTCAAACCGAAGCATCACCCATGATCTCCTTGAACCACACGGATGTCTCGGCAGAACACATCTCATCGAGTGCCGGTCAACCACTTCCGCTTACCGAAGTATCGATTCGCACAGCCCGCGAAGACGGCGAAATCGGCACAGCAACGTCAGTTGTCCCCGTCGGAGTGGTGGGGGAAATCTGCGCCCGGGGTTACGGCATCATGATCGGCTACAACGACAACCCTGACGCAACCGCTGCGGCGATTGACGACGAGGGTTGGCTCCACACCGGAGACCTCGGAACTCTCGATCATGAGGGTTTCGTTCGAGTCACCGGCCGGGTCAAAGACATGATCATTCGAGGAGGCGAGAACCATTTCCCTGCCGAGATCGAACATGCCCTACTTGAACACTCCTCGGTTGCAGAGGTTGCCGTCGTCGGCCTACCTGACCCCAAATGGGGTGAGGTCATCGGTGCATTTATCCGAACGGTTGGCAACGAGCCGATCGAGGTTGATGCGCTTCGAGCGCACTGCCGCGAATTGCTGTCACCACAAAAAACACCAAGCATCTGGGAGCAGGTCAGTGAATTTCCACTCACCGGCTCAGGAAAAATTCAGAAGTTCGCTATTCGAGATAGCTATCTCGAGCAATCGTCGAGGAAGGAAGCTCAATGACGGTTCGAATTGAAAAATCAGGGCCAGTGTGGACGGTGATCCACTCTCGTCCGGAAGCCCGAAACGCAATGGATCCGGAGAGTGCAGCCGCTCTCTACGAAGCATTTCTCGAGTTTGAGAACGACGACGACGCAGCGGTTGCGGTCTTTTGGGGCGAGGGCGGGGCCTTTTGCGCAGGTTGGGACCTCAAGCATGCTGCCGCTCTCGATGAGCCTGAGCCTCTGGTTGAACTTTCGATGCCACGAGATGGGGGGCAACACGGCAACGGTGGCGACATTCCGATGGGAGCGATGGGGCCGAGCCGACTCGAACTCGACAAGCCGATTATCGCCGCCGTCGCTGGGCCTGCAGTTGCAGGCGGCATGGAGCTTGCCATGTGGGCCGACATTCGGGTCATGGAAGAAAGCGCCTACATGGGGGTGTACTGCCGACGATGGGGAATTCCGCTCATCGACGGAGGCACCGTTCGACTTCCGCGCCTCGTTGGGGAGGGACGTGCCCTCGATCTCATCTTGACCGGGAGGCAGGTAACAGCTGACGAATGCAAGCAGATCGGGCTTTGCGAATACGTCGTTCCCGATGGGAACGCACGGCATCGAGCCGAAGAACTCGCGCACCAGATCGCAGTATTCCCTCAACTGTGTGCTCGCGCCGATCGCCGATCAGTGAAGGCCCAACACGGCCTCAATGTTCGAGATGCACTCGTCCAGGAGTGGTTTAACAGTCGCCCAGTGCTCGAGGCCGAGGGCATCGCCGGAGCAGGTCGATTTAGTTCGGGCGATGGGCGTCATGGCGATGGCACCTTGAAGTAACCGTCGCGAGATTTCCGCGCATCGCATCATCCAACGAAGAACCCATTACGGCGACATACGCTGTGTCGGTGCGCAACGCTCTGTTCGTCAACCCAGCAAACCTTCCGGTCGAAACACGAGCCATCGACGGCAACACCGTCGTGAACTGGTGGACATTGCTTGAGAACAACAATGACAATGGCGTTGTCATGGGGATTGCTGAAATTCCTGTCGACGCCCACCGCCCCTCTCGCGGACATCTTCACCCCCAGGCTGAGACCTACGTCATTCTCTCTGGGGTAGCAGAGATGCA
Organism: uncultured Acidimicrobiaceae bacterium; assembly: GCA_937897105.1. Taxonomy (GTDB): domain Bacteria; phylum Actinomycetota; class Acidimicrobiia; order Acidimicrobiales; family Ilumatobacteraceae; genus Casp-actino5. The sequence goes on from CALCBR010000112.1 coordinate 22,800, forward strand.
CATCAACGACGAGCCTCCGCGTGTGATGCACGCCAATGAGGTCGTGCACATTCCCGGTGGCACGGAACACATCGCGCTCAATGGAAGTTCAACCGAACCTCTTCGGCTGCTCTACATCTTTTCTGGCATTCGTAACTTCGATGAGGTCGAGTACGAGTTCCCGCCGGGAGCGTAAGAACACCTCTCGTAACTACGAATAGGCGTCAGCGAAGAGTTTGGCCATGCAACATGCCACGTGACACCAGGCCGCTCACCTGATTACAGCACCATCTAGGGTTGCGCTATGGATCTTCACTCGTGCATTGATGACTCAGACGCATTGAGGTCACTGTTTCGATCACCATCGCAGCGTGCTCTCGACAAAGAGATCGACCACATCGACGATGCAGCAGCTCGGATGATCGGGACCTCACCGCTCTTTATTTTCGCGACAAGTGACGGCGAACGTGTCGACATTTCGCCTCGCGGTGGCAACCCCGGCTTCGTGAAGGTCGTCGATGAACGACATGTCGCATTCGGCGATCTTGCCGGCAACAACCGCATCGACTCATACCGAAACCTCCTTCAGCAGTCATCGATTGCAATGTTGTTCATGATCCCCGGCCTTGAGGAGACCATGCGAGTAAACGGAACCGCATCGATTTCAACCGACACCAAGATTCGAAATCTCTGCACCGACGGCGACCGGGTGCCCAACCTTGCGATCATCGTCAACGTCAACACCTGTTTCATGCATTGTGGGAAGGCGCTGCGACGATCAGATATGTGGAACACCTCAAGTTGGCCGTCTGTAGATGAACGACCAAGCGGTGCCGAGCTTCTCGCCGCTCACATTGACGAAGCCGAACATGTCGATGCCATCGCAACCTCACTTGAAGAGGGCTACCAGGCAACTCTGTGGCAACCGGGTGGAAGTTCGTAAACGCCTCTGCACCGGTTACTTCGAGCCCTAAATATCAGTCATTGCTTATTCGCATGATTTGCAGATTAGGTCGTCTGCGATCCACAATGGAAAGGTGCGCAGTCCCGAACAGCTTGTCGAGCGCTTTCGCTCTGAGGGTTTGAAGATCACCCCGCAACGACAGTTGCTGTTCTCGCTGTTACATGAAAACGCGGAGCATCCGACGGCGGAGGCGCTATACACGACGGCCTCCGCTCAGATGCCAGGAATATCGCTGCGGACGGTGTACCAAACGCTCACCGATCTCACAGAAATGGGAGAACTCAGTCAGGTCACATTCGACGGCGGAGCGGTTCGCTTCGACCCGAACCTGGCCGACCACCACCATGCCGTGTGCAATGAATGTGGAGCGATCGCGGACGTCAGCATCGATCACCTTGATGCGGTGTCGATCAGCGAACCTAATCACTTCTCACCATCGTCAACATCGGTGGTGTTTCACGGGACATGCGCTCGTTGCGCTACGCCCACCAGCAACCTCGATACACCAACGAACAACCAAACCAAATAAGGAGACATGATGTCTGATCAATGCCCCGTCGTCCACGGTGCGAATGCTCCAACGACGACTGTTGCCAACCACATGTGGTGGCCAGAACAGCTCAACCTTGGAATCCTCCATCAAGGCCACCCAGCCTCGAACCCCATGGACGATGACTTTGATTACGCCGAAGAGTTTGCATCACTCGACCTCGGCGCAGTCAAGGCTGATCTCGAAGCCATGATGACCGACTCTCAAGAGTGGTGGCCAGCCGACTACGGCCACTACGGCGGCCTCATGATCCGCATGGCATGGCACGCAGCCGGCACCTACCGAATCGAAGACGGTCGTGGCGGAGCCGGCACCGGCAACCACAGGTTCGCCCCACTCAACAGCTGGCCCGACAACGGCAACCTCGACAAGGCCCGCATGCTCCTGCTGCCAATCAAGCAGAAGTACGGCCGCAAAATTTCATGGGCCGACCTCATGATCCTCGCCGGCAACGTCGCTCTCGAGTCGATGGGATTCAAGACCTTTGGCTTCGCTGGTGGCCGCGAAGACATCTATGCACCGGAAGATGACATTTACTGGGGCCCAGAAACCGAGTGGCTCGCCGATGGCCGCTACTCGGGTGACCGTGAATTGGCAAACCCACTGGGTGCGGTGCAGATGGGTCTTATCTACGTGAATCCAGAGGGGCCAAACGGAAACCCCGACCCTGTCGCCTCGGGCGCCGACATTCGTGAGACCTTCGCACGCATGGCAATGAACGACGAAGAAACTGTGGCCCTCACCGCTGGTGGACACACATTTGGCAAGGCCCACGGAGCGGGCGACCCTGCTCTTGTCGGACCTGAGCCAGAGGGCGCACCGATCGAGCTGCAAGGAACGGGCTGGAAGAACGCTCACGGAACCGGTGTGGGTGGAGATACCACCACAAGCGGAATCGAAGGTGCATGGACTCCAACTCCAACGCAGTGGGACAACTCCTACTTCGACATGTTGTTCGGATACGAGTGGGAGCTCACTCACAGCCCAGCAGGCGCCCAGCAATGGAAGCCCACCGACCCGGCCGCTGCCGATCTTGTGCCAGACGCCCATGACGCAAACGTCCGTCACGCTCCGATGATGACGACTGCTGATATGGCGATGCGCTACGACCCGATCTATGAGCCCATCTCACGACGTTTCCACGAGAACCCAGACCAGTTCGCAGATGCGTTCGCTCGCGCCTGGTTCAAGCTGACTCACCGTGACATGGGGCCAAAGGCTCGCTACGTCGGACCTGAGGTGCCAAGCGAAGACCTCATCTGGCAGGATCCAGTTCCCGCCGTCGATCACGCTCTCGTGACCGATGCCGAGATTGCGTCGCTCAAGGCAGACATCCTTGCATCAGGTCTCACCACCGGTGAACTTGTGGCAACTGCATGGGCGTCAGCCTCGACGTTCCGTGGAAGCGATAAGCGTGGTGGCGCCAATGGCGCTCGCATCCGCCTCGCCCCACAGAACGGCTGGGAAGCAAATGACCCTGACCAGTTGCGTCGTGTGCTTTCAGTCCTCGAAGGAATTCAGAGCAACTTCAATGCATCGGGATCGACCATCTCAATGGCTGACCTCATCGTCCTCGCTGGTTCAGCAGCTGTCGAAGCCGCTGCAGCCGCTGGCGGCGTCGACATGACGGTTCCATTCACCCCTGGTCGCACCGATGCCACCCCAGAGATGACAGATGCCGAGTCATTCGCTCCGCTTGAGCCGAAGTCGGACGGTTTCAGGAACTTCGTCGGGAAGGGCGACGCTCAGATGGCCGAGCACCTTCTCGTTGACCGCGCTCAGCTTCTCACGCTCAGCGCACCCGAAATGTCGGTGCTCGTTGCCGGCCTTCGTGTGCTCGGAGCGAACGCAGGAGGCTCACAGCACGGCGTTCTCACCGACCGCGTTGGCGTGTTGTCAAACGACTTCTTCGTGAACTTGCTTGATCTCAGTAACGTCTGGTCTGCAACCACCGACGGCCAAGACGAGTTCGAGGCTCGTAGCAGGACCACCGGCGAGGTTCGCTGGACCGGTACTCGCAACGACTTGGTCTTTGGTTCAAACTCACAACTTCGCGCGATTGCTGATGTGTATGCCTCATCAGACTCTGGCGAGAAGTTCGTCCGTGACTTCATTGCAGCATGGACAAAGGTCATGAACCTCGATCGTTTCGATCTGGCCTAATTCATCGTTTCCGCATGTTCACCTGGGTCTCTCTGACCCGGGTGAACATGCAAACGAATTCCTTCAACCCGTTTCCAAACCCCGCTCACTCCTCTTGCCGTGACCACCGCATTTCCCGTCGTTGAGGAGTCGTCCGTCAGGACATCCCTCGCCGATGACATTTCGGTGTGCTCACAGTGCCGACTGTGCGTCGATCTCTGCGATGTTTTTCCATCGATCTTCGACGCTCTCGATGACGTCACTGACGCAGACCCACATCTGCTCACTCCAAATCAGCAGAACATCTTTTCTGATTCCTGCTTTCACTGCGGTGCCTGCGTTCAGCGATGCCCGCATCGGGGTCCCGATAGCGAACATGAGGTCGACCTCCCGGCGACGTTCATCGACCTCATGCAGGTGCGCCAAGCCAACGGCTACTTCACCGTTCGACAGCGCATCACAAACTGGGTGCTCTCCGCCCATGACGTAACCGGTCCGATCGCATCGAGATGTGCAACATTTGTGAATTGGCTCATGCAGCGGCCCAATACTTTGCGCCGGCGACTCGTCACCGCTGCCACCGGCATTTCGCCTTCTGCTCAGATTCCTCGCATTTCAAGGCAACGATTCTCCACATGGTTGCGCCGACAGCCCATGCCTGTCGCCTCTGAACACCCTCAAGTGAGCGTGTTTCCGACCTGCAGTGTTGAGTATTTCTCCGATGATGCTGCTCAATCTGTGATTAGAGATCTCGCCTCTCGAGGCCGTCCTTGCGAACTTGCGACAACACGTTGTTGCGGAGCTGAAGAACTGCGTGCTGGTCGTGTACGAGCATTCCGCAAGCGTGTCCGTCGTCTGACAAAGCTTCTCGGGAAAGAATCATCAAAAGGTCCGATCATGGTGATGTCACCCTCGTGCCTCGCTCACCTTCGCAGCAACCTCATGCCCCACTGTGACCCTGGCCTGAGGCCGAACGCAGAAATGATCGTTGATCGGCTGCGAAGCCCCGTCGAAGTGCTTACCGACTCCACATCGCTCGGCTCCTCTCGATCTTCGGGCACCTCCGACTCCCGAAGATCACTCCTTTTTCTTCCTAGCCCTCACCAGGATCCATCGGAGCGGACAGCAATCGAACACACCTTTGCCTCAGAGACCGCCGTGCAGGTCATCGCTGATGCTGGCATGCACATGGGCACGTGGGCGCTACGTCAGGGCAACGAAGAGGGCGCTCATCGAACTGTCCAGCGAATGGCAAAACGGCTTCCCACTCCCTCAGACGCTCCTCGAACGGTTGCCCGTTCAGGACTACTGTCGTCACAGCTGCTTGCACACGAGACCGGCGACGACATTGTCGATCCGGTCACGTTGCTTCTCTCTGAGTCAAGTGATGAACAGTAGGTTTCGCTCCCCAAACGTCAACTATTCTGAATCTATGAGCACCCAATCACTGAGCACGATGCATCCGTGCCCTCAGGTAAAAACCGCTCGCCGGTTAGCAGACGAAGTGCTCTTCCCAACCGCTGTTGCCACCGATCGCGGTGGAGTCATACCAACAGCCCATCTTCAAGCCTTGCAAGACGCAGGCCTCTACGGCATCTTCTCAACAGAATCAGTTGGAGGTTCGAACCTGTCAAACGCTGACCGAGACCTCGTCATCGAGGCGCTCGCTGGCGGATGCCTCACCACCACCTTCATCTGGCAGCAGCATGCAGGACCGGCAACAGCAACTGCCCTTTGCGACGGTGAAGCACATCGTTACGCCGCCGGGCTCGCCAAAGGCGAAACCCGCGGTGGTGTTGCATTCGCCCATCTTCTCCGCCAAGGAGCTCCCGTGCTTCGTGCAGAACCATGCAGTGATGGTTGGCTCGTTTCAGGAACAGCCCCTTACATCACCGGGTGGGGCGATGTCGACGTCGTCCTCGTCGCAGCCCGCTGGCAAGACTCGGTGGTATGGGGAATCGTTCCAGGAATTGAGTCTGAGACGATGTCCGCAAGCATGCTCGAACTCGCCGCTGTGAATTCATCATCCACTGCGGTCATCACGTTCGACCAGCACCTCGTCACCACTGACGATGTGACCTCGGTGGTTTCGTTCGACTCGTGGTTAGAGAGTTATCGCATGGGCCTTCGTGCAAACGGTTCCCTTGCACTTGGTGTCACTGGTCGCTGTCTTTCTCTACTCGGGCCGAGCGACCTCGATGACGAATACGCCACGGCTCGGCATCGACTCGACACAGCCTCAGTCGACGAACTTCCGGCAGCACGCGCGAACGCAAGCGACCTTTGTATCCGTTCGGCAACAATGCTCGTCGCCGCTTCGGGCGGAGGTGCAGTCGCATCGTCTCATCACGCGCAACTCCTTGCGCGACAGGCAATGTTCTTGCTCGTACAGAGCCAAACGAGCGAAATTCGGCACCATCAGTTAACTCGCACGATGTAGCCCAATCACGTGGGTTCATCTGACCTGCCGTCGGACGACTACGGTCGACTTATGGCAAACGAACCGATTCATGACGTCATTGAGCGCTGGCACCAGCACATGCGAGGCCAACTCCCTGGAGGACTCGACGAACTGCTTCACGATGATGTCGTGTTCCTCTCCCCTGTGGTCTTCACCCCGCAGAAGGGCAAAGCAATCACCATGCTCTACCTCAACGCCGCAAGCCAGGCGCTTCCTGGTGAGGCGCCAAATTTCGCAGAAGCGATCACCGACAGCAATGACTCATCTGGCAAGTTCCGTTACACGAAAGAAATCGTTGACGGACACCATGCGATGCTCGAGTTTGAAACCACGGTCGATGGCAAGGCAGTCAATGGTGTTGACATCATTACGTGCAACGACGACGGCAAAATCGTCGAGTTCAAAGTGATGGTCAGGCCGCTCCAAGCCGTCAATGCCGTGCATCAGCAAATGGGGCAAATGCTCGAGCGAATGAAGTCGCTCACCGAGTAATCAACCCCGAACTAACGCAAAGCGTCTTGGCATTCACCAGCGCGTAGCGACTGCTCAAGGTATGCGTTGTAGCCGGTTTCGCCCAATGCCTCGAGGTCACTTTCACGAGTAATCGACACCTTGTTGAACCACGCAATGAAATCGGTGGTGCACTCGAAGTTGTCACATTCGCACGCTCCATCGGCTTTGGCGGTCGCTTCCGCGATGAGGTCTCCACCACCGCACCCTGCAAACAACGTGAGACCAAGAGAGATTGCGAGGACTGCCGGCATCGCTGTGTTTCGAGACAAGTTCATCGTGCGTCAATCATGGCATATGCGTACGCAATGTCGTCTCGAAATTATCTTCAGCATCACGAACGATTTGCTCGAATAACTCGACTCCCGTTGCAATGAGGTCATCGGGAAAGTCGTAACCCGCGTTATGAAACATGAGTCGGAACTTAGTGCCTTTGGGGTATTTCTTACAGATGTGTCGAAGCATCTCCTTTCCACAATGTCTTCCT
>CALCBR010000113.1:0-14426 GCA_937897105.1 uncultured Acidimicrobiaceae bacterium
ATTCGTGACACGGCAACGCCAAGGCCGATCTGTGATGGGTTGGTGCCACCAGTGGAGCCGTCTTCGGCACCTGCACCTACGGTGCGAACCGTTTCAGAGAGAACATCTTCAAACACGGTTGATGAAGATTTGAATCCTGCGGTTGATGAGTTTGCGATGTTGTTGCCGACGACGTCAAGCATCGTGCGGTGAGCTCGCAGACCGGAGACTGCGGAGAACATTGAGCGGATCATTGGAATTTTTCCCTTTCAATTGGGGTGCCTTCCGTGGCGAATGTTGTGCTGGGCGATCCGTGCCCTAGCTCTGTTGTAAAGATTCGGTGCATCAGCACCGAGGGTGATAGTTGATTTGTCACTGTGTGACGGGGGCGGTTAGACGATGACCGATTCACTAGCAGGTTCTTCCCAGCCGGCGTAACCCAACACCTTTTCTACGTAGGCCTCTGTTTCGGCATAAGGGGGAATTCCCTCATATTTGGAGACCGCCCCTGAACCTGCGTTGTACGCAGCGACTGCCATGGCCATGTCATCGAACTTTTCGAGTTCAGCTCTGATGTAACGGGCGGCACCATCGATAGCTGATGCTGGGTTTGACGGATCTACGCCCATCCAGTTCGCTGTTGTCGGAAGGAACTGCAGCATGCCTTGGGCGTTGTCTGGTGACACTGCGTCAAGGTTGAACCCTGATTCTACTTTGGCCATGCTGGCGAGAATCTGCGGGGGAACTCCCCACCGGTTTCCTGCTGCGACAAACAAATCGCGGAATGGGAGATCGCTGACAAGCTCACCGTTTTCTGACACCACAGTTCTTACCGTGAAGTCACGTGGCCCGTCGTAGGGCACGTACACCGGGTCGGTGCCGGTCAACATTTCTGAGCGCGACATGCCGGCGACATCTGCGGGAACGTCAGGGATCTTGTTGGTTGCTACTTTTTCGCCGGAGTATGAGATCACTCGATCGATCGACACTTCGGCGCCGTCGATGACGAGTAACGCTCCCCCTTCGGTGATTTTCGCTGAGCTGATCATTCCGGTCATCTGGTTGCCGAGAGCGTCAACGTACACGGCTTCTTTTCCGACGATGGAGCCAACTGCAGAGAGCTGACCGAATTGCTGTTGGCCGGTGACGGCATCAGCGATCACATTGAGTTTGTCAACCATGGTGAACTGGGCGGTCTGAAGGAGCGACTGGGCTGAGTCCATTGGGTTTAGAGGGTCTTGATACTTGAGTTGCGTGACAAGTAGTTGAAGGAATGTGTCTTGGCCGAGCGCATCCGACGCAGAGTTTGCAGTCGTTGATGTTGCTGGGCTCATTGTTTCAATGCTGGAAACTTCCATGTCATACCTCCACGTTGACTTGGCCAATGTGACCGTCAGTTAGGTTCACGGTGCGTGTCATGTTGGCTGCTTCTGGTGTTCTGCGATGCCGTTCGGGTTGCGGATGGTCGTCGCGCCGGTCGCCGTGCTGTTGTAAGTCGGTGAGATTGTCAGATGACGAGTTCGTTCCAACCTGGATTTCGCTGATGCGGAGACCTGATTGTTGAGCCATTGCACGAATTTCAGGGATGACAGATTCAATAGCGGCCCTGCCGGATTCGTGGGTGGTTGCGGTGGCGATTTCGAGGCCGTTCGCTCCGGCACGAATTTCAAGTTGGACTGTGCCGAGGTCATCAGGTCGAAGGGTGATCGACAGCCGTGATGATGTGCCGGTCTGTGATGCTTTTTGTGCGTGCGAGGTGACGAGCTGTGCGAGCCCGTCAACGTCGGTGCTCGCCGAGCTTTGTGACACCGCGGGTGTTATCTGCGATGTTGACGTCGTTGGGGCTGCGGCGTCGAGGCGAATGAGTGGCTTGATCTCGTTGTTGTCGACGAGTTCGGGGGTTGCTTGAACAGTGATGTCGTTGACCTGAACGGATTCTGCTGTGGGGGATGCGGCCGGGGCGACATCGAGCGACTGCAGAGCCTCGGTCGGTGCTACTCCCTCAACTGCTTTCGGAGTTGCAACTGGCGCAGATTGCGCTGTTGCTGCTGTGACGGCTGGTGACATTGGCGTGGTCGGCTCTGCGGTAGCGGCTGAGCCGCCCTGTCCATCGAACATTTCTCCGTTGAGTTCGAGCGGCACGATGTCAACAGTTGCTATGTCTCTGTCGAATTGGGTGTCTGTGGTCACTGCTGCGACGTCGTCTTCTGCCGCAACGGATGCTGGTGCAACAGAGACGACGGGAGTGGCCGATACCTGGTTGCCTGACATCATTCCGTTGAGTTGTTCGATGATTGCGAGCAATTCGTCTTCGGCTGCGGCACCGGTGTCGCCTTCGAAGTCGGTATCGATATCGGCATCAATCTCGGCGCCGTGAGCAACGGTCTGATCGCCATGCTGTTGCATTGCGTTGTTCAACCATGAGGAGAATGCAGTAGAGGTTTGCGGAGTTTCGGCTGGGGCAGCGATCATTGCTGCGCCGTCGGTGACTGTCGGGGTCATCATTCTGTTTCCTCTCGTAGTGAACGTTGAAGTGAAAGTTCTTGGATGTCGCGGATCTGTTGGGCGGCACGCTGCTCGGCTTCGATTTTGACGATCCGAAGGTGAGCTTTTTCGAGCGATTTGCGGCGTTGGGTATGTCGTTCTCGCACTGCTCGTGCGATGTCGGCTTCGGTTGCGCATGCGATTTCTGCTGAGCGAGCGGCGCTCAATGCGTTCGCTGTTGCGGCGAGGATTGCGTCTTGTTCAAGCAGTTCGCCGATGGTTGCAGAAGAACGGTTGCTACTGACCTGATGACTGGAGGTTTCGTGCCGGCGGCGGTCGCGTTCTGCTCGACGCTGCTGCATTGCGCGTTCAGACTCAATTGATGCGGCGCTGTCTTCTTCGCGGGCTTTGAGTCGAAGGATTCGGGAGATTCGTTCTGATCTGTTGCTCATGATGTGGTTGTCTCCGTGATTGCTGCGAGCTGTGCCCATGCGTCGTCGGTCGAAACTCGTTCGTCACTGGTTTGCCGAAGGAAGTTGTCGAGATCTGATTTTGTGGCGATGGCGGCATCTGCGGTCGAGTTTGCACCTTTTACGTACGCTCCGACGTCGATGAGGTCTTTTACTGATGCGTACTCTGCGAGCAGTTGACGTCCACGGCGTGCGATTTCTGCGGTCGTGTCGTTGTAGACAACTCCTGAGAGCCGTGAGACGCTTGCGAGCACATCAATTGCTGGGAAGTGTCCGCTGTTCGCAAGGGTTCGCGACAGCACGATGTGGCCGTCCACGATGCCTCGAACGGCGTCAGCGACGGGTTCATCCATATCGTCGCCGTCGACCAGCACGGTGTAGATCGCAGTGATGGTGCCACGGTCTGAGGTGCCTGCACGCTCGAGAAGCTGTGGGAGTGCTGACATTGTTGACGGCGGGTAGCCGCGCGCTGCGGGAAGTTCGCCGGCCGCGAGTCCAATTTCGCGGTGTGCCATTGCGAAACGGGTAATCGAGTCGATCACCAGCAGCACATCCAGTCCGTCGTCACGGAGATCTTCAGCAAACGCAGTTGCGGTTTCGGCTGCGGTTCGTCGCACGAGCGGTGATTCGTCGCCGGTTGCGACAACGATGATGCTTTTCGCGAGGCCTTCTTCACCGAGTTGATCTTCAATGAATTCTCGGACCTCTCGGCCTCGTTCACCGACGAGGCCAACAACGATGACATCGGCGTCAGAGCCAGCAACCATCATTGCGAGAAGCGTTGATTTGCCGACGCCTGACCCTGCGAACACGCCGATGCGTTGGCCTTTTGCCATTGGAATGAATGTGTCGATCGCACGGATACCCGACGCGAATGGTGTTCTAATGAGTTCCCGGGTGAGGGGGTCTGGAGCATCGCGGTCGCTGCTCATCATCGGGCCTGGCCGAACCGGTTGACGGTCGATGGGGTCACCGAGGGCGTTCACCACTCGGCCGATGAGCCGATCAGCTTTTGGAAGGCCGTTTCCTTTCGGCCTGATGCGGCACGGCATGTCGAGGCGAAGGCCGTCAACTGCGTCATACGAGGAAACGACCGCTTCGCCTGACTTCAGACCGACGACACGGCCGATAAGGGTGGTTCCGTCCGCTTCGACTTCGACGAGGTCGCCGACTGCTGCGGCAAGGCCTGTAGCGGTGAATCCGGACGCTGATACTGAGCTCACTCGGCCGACGCGGATGGGTCGGGCTGCGTGCAGAGCTTCTACCCAGCGAATGTTGGTGATGTCCTCAAGCAGCATTCGTCGCCTTCTTTGCTGCCCGAGCAGGCTTTTTGGCAGCTGTCGACGCGCTGGTGCGTCGCTTTGCTGTAGCTGATGTTGCGGTTTTCGTGGCAGCGGTTTTACGGCTTCGTGTCGCCGAGGTTGTCGATGCGCTCTTCGTTTTACGGGCCGTTGTTTTTGGTGCGGCTACTTCCGCAGGGGCCTGCTCAGCAGTTTCGGTGGTAACGGCTGGTTCGGGTGCTGGTGCGACTGGAGTTTCATCGATGCTCAAGACTTCGCGCACCTGGTTGATGAGCGAATGAGAGTCGATTTTGACCAAGCTCGTCCCAACGAGAGCTTCGGCAAAACCTCTAGAAAACATCGGGTTTTCCTTCACTTCGACATTCGCAATGCCAGGCACGTGTGCGGCATCATCGGGGTGCATCGTGATGGTGACGGGTTCTGACGGCAACGCAATACTGAGGGCTTTACGAATTGCGTACGTTGCGAAATCGGCAGGCTCTTTGAGTTCGCTGTCGAGGATGGTGGTGGCAAGTTCGACTGCGAGTGATGTTGCGAGTTCGGCGAGTTGGTCAGCGAGGTCGGCTTCGTTGGTACCAAGTTGGATGATCGCAGCTTGAAGTGATGACACGGTGCGAGCAATGTCGGCTTCGGCTGCCTGGACGCCAGCTGCGTAGCCGACGTCGTAGCCTTCTTCGCGTCCGGTGCGATATGACTGCACGTGGTCGTGTACTTGGGTATGTGAGAAATTGCGCCGAGTTGACACATGAGCAGCACGTTCAGGTGCCAACTCGGCAATTGGGAGAGCGTTTGCGGCGTCGCCAGTTACGACAGCCACAGTGGAATCACACGACGAGAGCATCTGTCCCCCGGCTGATTGTGATTTCACCTTCGGCGTCAAGACGGTTCACCACAGCAACAATTTCTGCTTGTGCTGCTTGAACGTCGGCGAGGCGGGCCGGGCCAAGCACTTCGATTTCCTCTCGAAGTACTTCTGCGGCGCGTTCTGACATGTTTTCCAAAATGGTGGTGACCGTGTCGTCTCCAACGCCTTTCATTGCGAGAGGCATTTTTGCCATATCGACAGATGCAAGGATTTTCTGGATGGCTCGAGAGTCGAGCGAAGTGATGTCTTCAAACAAGAAGAGGCGTCGTTTGACTTCTGATGCCATGTGTTCATCGAGTGAGCCGAGGGCATCGAGGACGCTCGTTTCGGTTTCACGGTCTGAGCGGTTGAGCAGGTCGACGAGTGCGTCAACACCACCGACCCGATATTGGCGTTCGAATGCGTTCGGGCCGAGCTTTTCTTTGATGCCCATTTCGATCGCTTCGACGAGATCGTGTTCGGGGTCGTCGAGGTTCGCGATCGCAACTGCGGTTTCTGTTCGCAGCTCTGTAGGGAGTTCCAACATGATGCTTGCGGCTTTGTCTGCGGTGAGGAATGACAGCAGCACGGCGCAGGTGATGGGGAGTTCTCCAGCGAGGGTTCGTACGAGCAACTGTGTGTCAACTCGGTACACCCATGAGAACGGTGGGTCGATGACTCGCCGGTCGATGCCAGCAACGATCGTGTCAGCTCGTTCTGGTGCAGCGAGTTCAAGCAGGCTTTTTACTCGTCCGAGGCCTCCTGATACTGAACCTGCTCGCTTTGACCATTGTTTGGTGAAATCGTCAAGCACTGCTGCGGTTGCGTCAGAGTTAACGTCACCAAGTGATGCGATTTCGGTGGCGATTTCTGCGACCTGTTCTTCGTCGAGGTGTGCGAGCACTTTGGCTGCGGTTGCTTGCGGCATGGAGAGCAGCAGCAGGGCAGATTTGCGTGCGCCTGGGATTTCTTCTTTTCGTCGGCTCATTGGGTCACCGCCGTTCGTTCGGTCATCCATGATCCGATGAGTTCTGCGACGTCGTCTGGGTGTTCAGATGACACGAGTGCGAGTTGTTCACCGGGGTTGAGTGCGGTCATGTCAGCTGTTGGTGCTGTTCGCTCAAGTGCTTGGGTTTCACCTGAGAGCAGCGCTTCGAGTTTGTCGGCTGCTCCGTCAGTTGTTGTTGATTTCCGTGCCCGGCGGAATGAGAGCAGGGCGAGCAGTCCGGCGATGGCAGCGAACCCGGCGATGATTCCGGTTCGCATCGTCGCTTGCTGCGCTGCGGCTGCGTCGGCAACACCGGCAGCTTCGGTTGCGGCTTCGTTCGCTGCAGTGAGTTGCTGTTCTGCGGTGGTGTCGAATGCAAGAGCAGCAACTGACAGGTTGCCGTTTTCAACAGAAAGTCCGGTGGCTGCTTCTACGAGGGTGGTGAGTGTTGCCATGTCGGCGGGGTCAACTGCTGCGGAGTCAACGACGACTGAGGCGGTGAGTGTTTGCACGTCTCCCCCGTTGGATTCGACGGTTTTCACTGACCGGTCAACTAAGAAGTCGGCGTCAACGTCGGCGCGTACGGTGCTTGCGACTCCGAGGGTGTCGATGTCGCCGGTTCCGAGGATGCCTTCTGCGGTGGTGGGGTCGTCTGATTCGATGACAGTTGACGCAGCGGAGCGCAGTTGTTCTCCGTTGTCGTCGAGCACGGGGCTGAAGATCTCTGACACTTCAGAGGTTGCTGACCAGTCGACGGTTGCGTTCACTGCAACTCGGGCGTTGCCGGGGCCTGCGACCGCTTCGACGATGGCAAGGACGTCACCAGCGATGTTTGCTTCAAGTTCACGGGTGCGTTCGAGATCGTCGGCTGGTGCTCCGTTGGTGGCACCTGGTGCGGTGAGGACAGTTCCGTTTTGGTCGGTGATGGTCACTTGTTCGGTGGTGAGCCCTTCTACTGCTCCGGAGACAAGTGATGCGATTGCGGTGACTTGAGAGCTGGTGAGTCGGCTGTTGGTGTTCAACATGACTGACGCTGACGCTTGGATGGTGTCGTTGACGAACAGGTCTTGTTCTGGGATGACAAGATTCACTCGGGCTTCGTCTATCGATGCCATTTCTTCGAGCGAGTTCTCAATTTCGGTGGCGAGGCCTCGCTGGTAGGCGATGCGCTGCTGAAACTGCGTTGATGTGATGCCGAGGCCATCAAGTGTGGAGAACCCGTCGCTCTGTGAGCTCGGGCTCACGCCGGCACGTTCGATGAGCAGGCGAGCTTCGTAAATGTCGTTTTCTGGGACTCGCACGGTGGCACCACGGTCGGTGATGTCGTAGTTAATGCCAGAGTCGCGGAGCTGCTCGGTGATTGACGCCGCGTCAGCGGTGGTGAGTTCGGTGTACAGCGGTGCCATTGGGCTTTGGCTGGTCGTGTTCGCGTAGAAGAACACGCCTGCTGCGATCGCTGCGACCATTGCGACACTGCCAGCTTTTTGAAGAGCTGAGAACCCTTCAGTTGCGGTGTTGAACTTGGACATCAATGTGCCGGCCATCAGATATTCATCCCCATGATCTGGTTGAAGGCGCTAATTGCCTTGTTGCGGACTGAAACGGTGACTTGCGTGGCGAGTTGCGCTTCGGTGGCTGCCACGACGTAGCTCGTCAATGATTCGAGGTCACCGGTTGCTGCTGCGCCTGCGAAGCTGTCAGCGATCTGGTGTGACTCGTCGAGTGATTTGACGGCGTTCGAGATTTTGTCGGTGAACGATGCGTCGTCTTGTGTTTTCTGGGTCGCAGTAACTGGTGCTGCGCCTACCGACTGGGTGACTGCGGTGACGTTCACTTGCCGATCTCCAATGCTCGTTCATATGACTCTCGGGCACGGTTCAGCACGTTGCTGTTCGCTTGAAATGAGCGTTGCGCAATGATGATGTCGGTCATCAGTTCTTCAAGGTTCATTGATGGCGCGACGACAAATCCGTCGTCGTTGGCAAGTGGATGCGATGGGTCGTAGACGAGTCGGCCGTCGGTTTCAGCGACTGCGGTGTCGACAACGTCGACGCCGGCGACGCCTGCTTCAGGGTTGCGGGCCTGCACTTCAACGACGCGTTCTTGGAAGGGAACTTCGTCGGTTGCGGTGATCGTGTTGATGTTCGCGATGTTGTCGGCGATGGCATCAAGCCAGGTTTGGTAGGCCTGCATGCCTGATCCGGCGATGGAAATGCCGTCAAATGTGATGGTCATCAGAAGTCCTCCGAGGCGGTGCGAATTCGGCTGTAGCGATCGTTGAGCGCTCTGACGAGCATCTGTTGGCGCAGTGCGGTTTCGGTGAGTTGCACCATTTCTTTTCCAAGGTCGACGTTGTTACCGAATCCGTCAACGGGGTCGGCTGAGGTCACTGTTTCAGCTCGTGCGGTGGTGGGGTCGCCGTTCGCGATTGCGAGGCTGAGTTCGTCTTCGAATTCGACGCGCTGGGCAAGAAACCCGGGGGTTGAGGTGTTTGCGATGTTGTGCTCGAGGGCGGTGAAGCGTGTGTCGAGCAGCTGTAGCGCTGTTTGAAGGGTGATCGACGTGGAGTCGCTAACGATGGACATGGTTCCTTGAGTTGTGCTCAAGCCCGTCCTTGGACTGATCTGTGGATCTCTCCCTGACCCAGTGTTCAGTTTCGACCAGTTGTCCGTTTTGTGGTGGTGACATCTGCACTCATTTAGCGCGGATGTTTTATTTCGCAATCTCCTCGCTGGAAGGCGGGACTGCGGGTGTTAGGCGTCGATGCAG
Source organism: uncultured Acidimicrobiaceae bacterium (assembly GCA_937897105.1). Taxonomy (GTDB): domain Bacteria; phylum Actinomycetota; class Acidimicrobiia; order Acidimicrobiales; family Ilumatobacteraceae; genus Casp-actino5. The sequence continues at coordinate 8,836 of CALCBR010000113.1, forward strand.
ATGCGTGCGGTCGGCTGTCGTCGTGCGGGCCGTGGCCGCATTGGTTGGGGTGGTTCAAGGTTCGCGAGTTGTTCAGCGACACGTGCTGCCGCAGCGTCAACTCGTTGCTGCACCAAGACGAGGGCATCACGGTCGTCTGCTGTGAATGTTGGGTTGTCGAGTATCGGCAGGTCGAGAGTTGGTTCGTCGTCGAGTTGAGCTGACCAGTCGAGCAGAATGTCAATGGTTTTCATGGGGTTCAGGCGGCCTGTTCTTGTGCAGCGGCGGCAAACATTGCGGAAATTTCTTCTGCGACACGATGCGCGTTCGTTGCATGTTGAGTGCTTTTCTGAATGTTTGCTTCGACGAGTTCATCGGCGATGAATTGATAGAGGGAGTGAAGTTCGTTTCCGGCGGGGCACGTGTCAACGTCGAGCGCAGTTGAGAGTTCGTCAACAATTTGTTGTGCATGCACTAACAGTTCGTGTGCGGCTGCCGGGTTGTGTTCTTCGATGTTGGTGATTGCTTGCGCAATGTCAGACGTCATTCTTGCGGCGAGCATGACGACGATCTGGGTTTTTGATGCGGTTTGTGCGGCGTGTTGCCGGTACGCGCTGATTCCTCGGGCGGTGTTCATCAGCTACCACCAATCGGACCGTAGGTCGGGAGGTTCGCAATTTGGCTTGCGAGCCAGTTTGACTGCTGTTGCAGTTCGCTTAACGCTGTTTCGAGCGAGGTGAAGGTGCGCCGGTAGTTGGATTCGCGTTTGTCAAGACGAATATCCCAAGCGGCGATTTGGTCGTCGATGTCACGAACTCGTTGTTCAACGGCATCTTCTGAGGTCGAGAGATAGCCGCTGGTGAAGTTGGTTGCTGCTTCAAGTTCAGTGTCAAGGCGGCTGAACACGGTGTCTTGTGTGGTGTCGTCAGAGAAGAACAGGTCTTTGACTGCTTGCGGGTCGTCGTTGTACGCGTCGATGAATTTTTGTTTGTCGAAACTGATCGTTCCCTCGCGTGACAGTTCAACTCCGGCGAGCGATGCGGTTGACAGAGTTGACGAGCTCACTTCATTGAGCACTGAGTTGCGGAGATTGTTTTCGCTGCGGCGAAGCACCGACGCGCTTGACAGCAGCGAAGAGGTGCTGTCGTTTGTTTTTGTGAGGCTGTCGACTTTGTTGAGCGCGCCGATGAGGTCGCCGAACATTGCGGCCATGTCATCTGCGAGGCCATCGATGTCTTCGGTGACGCTCACAGTGACGGCATCAGTTGAGGCTTCGGTGACGGTGATGTCGAGGCCGGGCATGACGTCGTCGAAGGTGTTGGTGTTCGATGTGATGACGAGCGGGTTGTCACCGGAGACGCTGATTTGGGCGTCTCGGCCTGTGGTCAGAGTGGTGAACCCGGTCGTGAGCCGATCGAATTCTGATGCGTTAACACCGACAGTTGAGTCAGCTCCGGTGTTTTTTGCTGATAACTGGATTCGGTATTCACCCGGAGCGGTCTGGATGAGCGCTGCGGTGGTGTCGAGGGTGTCGTCGTTGTTGATTGCAGCGACTGCTTCTGTCGCGGTCATTCCGGCGTACGTTCCAGTGTCGGAGACGATGTCGTCTGCGGTGACGGTGTCGGCGGTGTAGACAGCGTGGGCTGCGGCGGTTTGGTCGACGGTGAAGGTGAATTGTCCGATTGCGGCGTCGCTGTTGACGGTTGCTGCGACGTTGGTGTCTGAGGATGTTGCGGTGCGTCGCTGCCAGGTGTCGGCGGTGTTGAGGGTGTCGAGTCGATCAGCGACTTTCGAGTAGGCGCTTTTGAGGTCGCTGTAGGCGCTTTGTTGACGGCTAAGAATGCTTTTTTGGCTGCGGAGCTGATTTTGTGGGACGCGTTCGGCTGCCATGAGCGACGCGACCATTTGTGTTGTGTTGAATCCTGTTGCGATGCCGTCGACGGTTGCCATGGGGTGTTCCTGGGGTGTTCTTTGGTGGCCGGCCACGTCGTTGTGGCCGGCCACCAGGGTGGGTTAATGGGTTGTGTTGCACCAAAGGTGCGGTTATTCGAGCCAGCTGGGAGTTGCAGACTCGAAGAACAACGTTTGGTCCGGCGCCAACAGCGCCGAACCAAACATATGGATCAGCCGAGCAGCGAAAGTGCTGACTGCGACACACCGTTGGCTTGCGCCAACATTGAGGTGCCGGCCTGCTGCAAGATCTGTGAGCGAGTGAAGCTCATCATTTCTTCAGCAACATCAACGTCACGGATACGTGACTCAGCAGCTGACAGGTTCTCAGCGGTCACCGAAAGGTTCCGGACGGTTGACTCGAGACGGTTCTGAGTCGCACCCAACGTACCCCGAGTCGTCGAAACACTCGAAATAGCCTTATCGAGCGCAGTCAGGAGATCGTCGGAGCCTGGAGCGCCTGGTCCATGGGTAGTGGCAGTCGAGTCAACAGCTACGCCGGTGAATGCACCTGCGGCAACGGTTCCGAGGCCCATGGACGATGCGCCGTTTTCGATGTTGATCTCGCCAACTGTGACGCTGATCTGGTCGGCCGAACCGTTGCCAACTTGGAAGTTAACTGCGGTTGCTGAGAACACTGACTTGCCTGCGAACTCGGTCGAGGTTGAGATCCGCTCGATTTCGGTACCGAGGGCGTCGAACTCTGCCTGGATGGCTGAGATTGAGTTGGTGTCTTGTGTTCCGTTGCGGGCCTGAACAACGAGGTCGCGCATACGGTTGAGCATGCCGCCGACTTCGTCGAGTGCGCCTTCGGCGGTTTGCACGAAGCTGATGCCGTCTTGGGCGTTGCGGACGCTTTGCTTGAGGCCAGAGGACTCTGCGCGAAGCTTCTGTGAAATGACGAGACCAGCGGCGTCGTCACCTGCACGGTTGATACGAAGACCAGATGAGAGACGCTCGATTGACTTACCGAGCCCCACACCAGTCTTGGACAGGTTGCGGTGTGCTGACATTGCAGCAACATTGGTGTTAATACGCATTGAAAATTCCTTTTCTCAAAATTGTCTGACCCCTCTTGGGCCAGTTGCCCGCGGTATTGCGAACACCACCCACTGTCGGCACCCCACCAAAAACACCCCCAGGCAAACCACCAAACCCAGACCGGACAAATCACCCGTACAGGCGACACAAATGTTGGTGAAAACCATTGATGGCCGACCACGTCGTTGTGGCCGGCCACCAGGGTGGGTTAATGGGTTGTAATGCACCAAAGGTGCTCAGCAGGTTGCGGCAACGGTTTCGGGGAACATGACAACGATCTCGGTGCGGCGGTTCTCCGCACGCCCCTCTTCGGTGTCGTTGTCGCTACGGGGGATCGTGTCGGCACGACCAACTGCAGCGAAGCGTGCAGGTTCAAGTTCAGCGTCGGCGAGCAGCTCACGTAACACGTTCGTTGCTCGAGCTGACGACAACTCCCAGTTTGACGGAAAACGTGACGTTGATGTCGGGCGATTATCCGTATGGCCCTCCACCTCAACGTCATTAGCTGGATGGCCGACCAACACTTCAGCGACAACAGCCAGCACCCCTTGGGCGACCTCGTCGATATCCGCTTCACCTGAGGCAAACAGTGCGTTATCGGCAAGACGCAATACGACGCCCCGTTGTTCAAGATCAACCGAATAGTCACTTTCATCAAGATGAACCGACAACGCATCGTCAAGTTGTTGAGCGAGCGCTTCCGCTTCTTCCAACGTCACCCGGAACAGCTCGTTCTCAAGCTCTTCGTCATCGCACTCATCTCCAACAGGAATCGTCGTCGTCGTTGTCGCCGCATCAGAGTCTTCTGCTGCTTCGGTCACCGGGCTCGGTGATGGCGGGGGAAGAGCTTCTTCAACACTGCCTTCCAACGTTCCCTCACCGGCATTATCGATCGGGCCGTTCAACCCCTCAAAAAACGCTTCATATTTTTTGACGTCAAGATTCGACATTGCGAACAGCAGCACAAAAAACGCCAACAACAGCGTCATTGCATCCGCATACGAGTCAAGCCAGGCTTTCGAAGGCGCCTCCGGCGGAGAAGCTTTGCGGCGATCAGGCACTCTTCTTCAGCTCCTCACCACCCGGCGCCTCACGTTGCGACGGCGGGAGGAACACCGTGAGCTTCTCGCTGAGGCTGCGTGGGTTCATTCCACGTTGAATGGAAAGAATGCCTTCAACCTGCAGTTCTCGAAGCGAACGTTCGATTTGCGCGTTGCGATCCATTTTGAACGCAATTGGTTGAAATAGGAAGTTGGCGAGGAACACGCCCCACAAGGTCGTCACAAATGCCACTGCGAGAGCCGGGCCGAGTGCCGACGGGTCGGAGAGGTTCTTGAGCATGTCGATGAGGCCAACCACGGTGCCGAACACACCGAACGCAGGGGCAAACCCAGCGGCTTTCGTCCAAAATCCTGACGCAATCGCATAATGCGACATTTGCGCTTCAACATCGAGTTCAAGGATGTCTTTTGTGTCAGCAGGGTCGGTGCCGTCAACAACAAGCTGCACGCCTCGGGCGAGAAACTCGTCTTCGATTTCGGGGATCATTTTGTCGAGGGCGAGCACACCCTCTTTGCGGGCTTTGTCAGCGAACTCAACAATTGACGTAATCGTGCCTGACAGATCAGCTTTCGGTGATTTGACCATCGTTGAGATGCCGGCTTTCAGGCCGCCGATCGAATCGCTCATTGCCATCGACGCGAACGTGGCGGCGATCGTGCCAACGAACACAAGCGCAGCCGACATGGGGTCGCCGAAGAAAATCCCGATCGGGTCCATACCTCCGGCGAACATGACGCCGAACGCCACAACGATTGCGACAAGAATCCCAACAATTGTGGTAGGCATCAGGCTGCCCCTTCCGTTGAACTCGCAACGAGTGCTTCTGCGATAAGCGAGGACCGGTATGAACGGATCATCGAGATGATGTCGGCAATCGACTCTTTCACGATGTACGTTTCGCCGCTCACCAAGTGCACCACGGTGTCAGGGTGTGCTTCGAGTCGCTCTAACAGGTCGGGGTTGAGCACAAACGATGCGCCGTTAAGTCGTGTGATCTTGATCATAAGTTCAGTACCTCACCTGTCATGGTCGGCTGAACCTGTCGTCACACGACGTGACATTTCTCCCTATTTGGGCGGGGTAGAAATGTTTTCTGACAGTTAGCGGAGGAAGTCGAGTACCGATGCGCTCAACACCCGAGCCGCAACACCGATGCTTGCCTGATACGACACTTCGGTTGCTTTCAACTCGAGTAGTTCACGGGTGATGTCAACGTCAACCGCTTCTGAACGATTTGTTTCGACGCTTAAACGCGTATCGGCAATGCGTTCTTCGTGGCCTTCAACTGCTCGCTGTCGGGCACCGATGGTTGCTTGCGCTGAGTGCACACCGTCTTGAAGTTCGTCAATCCGGGCAAGATGGGTGTTGGCAGGGAGACCGTTGTCAATGTCGGTCGCAACGGCTTGAAGAACTTGCATGATGTTTCCATTTGCTGGCGTTGCAGAGTCGTAAGCGCCTGCGATCATGTCACCGTGGATGTTCACTTCGAGTTGCACGGTGTCTGAGACAGATCTCAGTACCGCTTTGGTGTTACCCGAGAACACACCGTTTGCATCAAA
>CALCBR010000114.1:0-15891 GCA_937897105.1 uncultured Acidimicrobiaceae bacterium
CTGCTCGACCTTCAATGCCGACCCAACGGAATTGAACGAGAACTGCGCCGGTTGGAGCATGAATGAGGTCGCCGCCGAGCGGGACCTGAACAACGGGGCGATCACTTTCTGGAATATCGACATAGCGAGGCGAATCATCGCGACACAGTGCGTGCAGCCCGATTCGGTATACCGCTCTGACTTCGTCAGGTGATGGAACGAGCGCTGGGTCTGCTCCTCCCCATAGCACCACCGGTGTGATTACATAACCCGACCGCGTTGGATAATCGTCAAGCAACCCGAGAACGCTCTCGGCTCCGAGTTCAAGACCGAGTTCTTCATGCAGTTCCCGGAGGGCAGCCTCTTCGACCGTCTCACCTTCATCGATCCGACCGCCTGGTAACGCCCATTGGGCGGAATGGCTGTTGAGTCGAGATGCTCGGCGGCAGAGCAGGAATGCTGCTCCTCCAGCAACCCCAACCATTCGACCGTCGAGTCCCTCCACATCGCCGGGCACCATCGACATGTCGCTGAACTCGGGTTCGAGTGGTTGTTCACCATCGTGCAGCACAGGGTCGGAGTCGACGATGGTGATGGCGACAGCGGCATGTCGGCGACCTTCAAGTGGGTAGGTGCGTCGGTCGTGGTTCGCAAGGTGGCCGACGATTTGTTCGCGGAGCATTTCGTTGAAGGTGATCATCACCTTCCATGGTGTCACTTTGGGTGCGTATTTCTCGCAGGCGCGCTCGTTTTCTCTGGTTTCGGAAGAGGCAACATCCATTTGCTGATCTCATTGGTCAAGGTCTAATGCGAGTTCTTGGTGTTGGCCATGGGCCCGTTGGCGACGGAGAACGACGAGTTCGAATTGTTCATGTTTTGCTTCGGAGGGTTGCGCAAAATCCCAGTGAGATGGCAAAAGTGTTCGTGTGGAAGTTCCAAAAGTTGAGTTCTTTATCGATGAGTACATCGAAATGGTGCTGCAATCCACCAACACGCCCGACCCGCAGCCGCTGTTTAACGCGATTAACAAGGCATCACCAATTGTCATGCCACTGATCGGGGACGACCCACGCGTCGTGCAGCCACTCGAACGCCTTCAGAGCGTCGTTCAAGATAGTTCCGAGCCCAACTCTGGCATTTCCGAGGCTGTTGAGGTTCTCCAAGGAATGTTGGACTGCATTCGCGAAAAGATGTGGGTGAAGCCACTCGAGCATCAAATGGCTGGGGTGCTCGACGAACGGGCCCAAGACGGCGAGTTAGACCGCTGGCACTGGAGAATCTGGAACAACATCTTGTTGGAGATCGTGGAGAACCACGAGAATCACGCCAAGGGCGCCATGAGTTTTGAGATTGATGTTGAAGGCATTGCCCAGACGGGTGGGGGTAAGAAGTGGTGGATACCGCTGAAAGAACTTGCAGTGCAAGATGCCATCGATGACCTCGTGAGGTGGGGGCTTATTGCGCCGATGCCTCGAATCGACGAAGACGACACGGCTCCGACGTTGTACGTGATTCACCCACAATGGGTGTGAGGGCTGCGTAGCCGTGTAGGTGCTCGCTAGTTCGCGAGGATTCCTTCAATGACTCGCTGTACACCGAGTGCTTCAGCGAACGTCGGCAGATGATGGGTATCGCCGTCGAGCATTGCGGCGAGGCCATCAAGCTGTGCCCGGTAGGCCGCCCACGGGGCAGAAGGCGAGGCATCGATCTCGACAGGCGCCCAGCCTCCCTCTGAGTTGGTTGCTTCGACGTTGTACCAGTCGACGATTCGCATTGACTGTTGGGAGCCTCTCACGGTGAACATCAATGAGTCGATCCCGGCTGAACCGCTTTCGCAGTGCATGGTGAACGGAGCCTGACCGGAGTTGAGTCGAGCGGTAACGAGGTTCTCGGCAAGGTGCATTTCTGGTCGGCGAACAAGGCAGTGCTCGAGAGCCACGTCACCAAACAGTCGTTGCGCAAGAAACACATAGTGTGAGCCAACTTCGCGAATCCATCCGCCCTCAGCTGCCTCGGCAAGCCAGGTCGCAGCTGCCTGCCACGCTCTTGGCCACTCGGTGAGGTGCATCATGAACTCCACAGAGACGATGTCACCGAGTTCACCGGCCGAAACACGGCGGCCAAGCTCGACGGCCGAGGGTGCAGAACCGAACACGTAGTTAATGGCGCTCGGCAGGCCTGACGATTCGACGAGTTGAAGAATGTGCTCACTCTCTTCGATGTCAACGCCAAGCGGCTTCTCACAGAAAATTGCGCGCTTTGCCGCGACAGCCTGCTCGACGTAGGTGGCATGCGCAGCCGGTGGAACGGCGATATACACGACATCGCAATTGGCAATAACGTCTTCTGGTGTCTCGACCACGTTCTCTGTCGAACGAAACCGATCTTTTGCCTCAGATGAGGCGTCCCAGCAGGCCGTCAACTCAAAGCGTTCGTGAAGGTTGAATTGTTCGACGAATCGTGCGCCTACTGTTCCAAGACCGATAATGCCAACGCGGTGTGTTTTCATGGCTCCAGTGTGGCTGACATACTGTCTGAGATGCGTATCCAATTAGCGATGAACGTGCGAGACCTTCACGAATCAATTGCGTTTTACAGCAAGTTATTCGGAGCGCAGCCCTCAAAAGTCAAGGAGGGCTACGCAAACTGGGCCCTTGAAGATCCGCCGTTAAAGTTCGTAATCGTAGAGAACGACACTGACCCGTCGGGCACCGTCAACCACTTGGGCGTTGAGGTCGACTCAGCGGAAGAGGTGGTGGAACAAGAGTCGCGGCTTCGTAATGAAGGCCTTGAAACAAGCGGTATCGACGACACGATTTGTTGTTTCGCGGAGAAGGTTGAAACCTGGGTAGATGACCCAAATGGGCCCCGCTGGGAGTATTACGTGAAGACAGCCGACCATGAGACTCAGTTTGCGAACGTAGTTCTGAGTAAGGCACCGATGGGCGGCGGCCGCAACCCAGCCGACGACGCCTGCTGTGGATGACCAGCCTCAGGTGATCTCTGATCGCAGCGAGATGGTCCGCTCAATGGACCCTCAGGTTGTTCCTGGAATCTTCGTCTTCGCAACGGTTCCGCAGATCGAATCGGTGCCCGACGACGTCGGTGTGTATTCGACAGTTCGCGAGGCTGAGGGCCTCTCGGTCGTCATTGGCTATGACGATGCGCACCGTTTTGGTCTTACCGAACCAGTCAAATTGGGATGGATCACACTTACGGTGAACTCGTCGCTTGAAGGCGTTGGGTTGACAGCGGCAGTGAGCGGTGTGCTCAGTGAGCACGGCATTGCGTGCAATGTGATTGCCGGACACCACCATGATCATCTGTTGGTGCCGGTTGATGAGGTCGATGCAGCGATCCAACTGTTGAAGACGCTTGCTGATCAGCGATAGCCATTCGTGATCGGAACCCGCCGATCTTTTCCGAAGGCTTTCTCGGTGACGCGAACGCCCGGGGGTGACTGTCGTCGTTTGTACTCGGCGATGTCGACAAGTCGCGTGATGCGAGAGACCATCTCGGGTTCATGGCCCTCACCGATGATGTCGTGCGCTGTGCGATCATGCTCGACATACAGCGAAAGAATCGGATCGAGCACCTCGTACGGCGGAAGGCTTTGGTCATCTCGTTGATCGGGACGCAACTCGGCTGACGGCGGCTTCACGATGATGTTGTGAGGAATGACTTCGTTACCGGCGCGCTCATTGACGAGTCGGCAGAGGTCGTAAACCTTCAACTTGAGGAGATCTTTGATGACGGCGTAACCGCCAACCGAATCGCCGTAGATCGTGAAATAGCCGACGGCGGCCTCGCTCTTATTGCCGGTCGTGAGCACCATCCAGCCGAACTCGTTCGACAGTGCCATCAAGATTTGGCCCCGGCATCGCGATTGAACGTTCTCCCAGGTGAGCCCGGGCTGGCGTCCGTCGAATGACGGATCGAGCATGTCCATATACGCAGCGAACGCCGGCTCGATCGAGATCGTTCTCATGTCAATGCCCAAGTTCTTTGCGAGAGCTTCGGCATCGCTGAGAGAGTGATCAGACGAGTAGCGCGACGGCATGGCAACTCCGTGCACATGCTCAGCACCAAGAGCATCGACTGCGATGCATGCGACGAGGGTCGAATCAATTCCACCCGAGAGCCCGATGACGACATCACTGAAGCCGTTCTTGCGGCAGTAATCGCGGGTGCCGACGACGAGAGCTTCATAGAGTTCGTCATCTCCCGACATGGAATCGACGATCTCCGCCGGGTTGGAAGCGCATTGCGGAGGCGGTGTCGAGGAGTTCAGAGAAATGCTGGGAGTTACGCGGGTGTCGCGGTCCGCGATATCGATGTCGACAACAAGCAGCGATTCAGTGAAGAGAGGTGCTCGAGCAATGAGCTGACCTGAATCGTCAACGACGAATGATCCACCGTCAAAGACGAGCTCGTCTTGGCCACCCACCTGGTTGACGTACCCGATAGGGACATGAAGTTCGGTGGCGCGCTGAGTGATGAGGGTTTCGCGCTCAGAGTCTTTGTCGAGGTGATACGGCGATCCGTTAATCGTTATGATTACTTCTGCTCCGAGATTGACGAGGTCAACATGTGGGCCGTCATCTATCCAGATGTCTTCACAAATCGATACTCCAACGGGAATACCGTGAACACCGACGAGTTCAAGCGATTCTGTTCCGGGGGTGAAATACCTCTTTTCGTCGAACACGCTGTAATTCGGCAGGCTGCGCTTACGGTAGATGTGTTGGATCTGCCCGTTAGAACAGATCGCTGCGGCATTGCACAAGTTCTCCTCGTTGCGGTCGACAAATCCAACAATGGCTACGCAGTCGCCAGTTGCTGCAGCAAAGTGGTGAAGGGCAGCAAGCTGATCATCAATGAATCGGGGTTTGAGGAGGAGATCCTCGGGCGGGTAGCCAGTGATGCTGAGTTCTCCGAATGCGACGATCGAGCATTGCCGTTTTTCGGCATCTTGGTACGCCGATTTGAGCTGTTCGAGGTTCGCGCTGATCGCCCCCACCGTCGGGTTGAGTTGGGCGAGCGCGAGCCGGAGGTTCACAGTGCTAAGGCTAACGATCGCCCGGGAGAACTGTCGCAACTGTGCGTGCAGTCGGCGCTACAACAAGCCGGCTGCTTCCAAGGCCTCGCTCACACCGCTTACCCGAATGACCTCGATGCTGTCGATCGGCTCGGGTGACCGAAGTGGGGCAATGACCCGCGTGAAGCCAAGTCTGTGGGCTTCAGAAAAACGACGATCGGGTTGAGCAACTTGGCGAACCTCGCCGCCGAGACCAACCTCTCCGAAGACGGCGAGGTCGGGTGGTAGCGGACGGTCGACAATCGACGACGCAATTGCCAGGCTAAGTGCGAGATCAAGGCCGGGCTCGGCAACGCGTACACCACCAACAGCTGAGGCGTATACGTCGGTGGCTGCAGTGGGAACATCGCAGTGGCGAGCGAGTACAGCGAGCAGCATTGCGAGACGTGACTGGTCGACCCCTTGCGCAGTTCGGCGTGCGGGCACACCGGGCGGCGCAACCGAGGTGAGTGCCTGTAATTCGACGATGAGCGGTCGTCGCCCTTCGAGTGTGGGCACAACAGCTGAGCCCGGAACTTGCGGTTTGCGATCGGCGAGCAAGAGTTGGCTCGGGTCGGCGACACCAACCAGACCATCGCTTGTCATTTCGAACACGCTGAGTTCGTTCGTTGACCCAAACCGATGTTTCACGGCGCGAACGAGGCGAAGTGAGTGATGACGGTCGCCCTCGAAACTCAACACGGTGTCGACGAGATGCTCAAGTACTCGCGGACCGGCGAGGTCACCTTCTTTGGTGACGTGCCCGACGAGCACAAGGGGAATCGAGCGACGCTTTGCGAGGTTGACGAGAAACTGGGCGCAGGCTCGTACTTGTGCCACCGACCCGGGTGCTGACGTCACTACCGGGTCTGAAATCATTTGGATGCTGTCGACAATAATGAGCGATGGTTGAGTGCTCTCGATCGCATCGGCAATTTCACCAAGACCATGTTCGGCGAGCAGCCAGACATCTGACCGAATTGCTCCGAGACGTTCGGCTCGCTGCCGAACCTGTTGAACGCTCTCTTCGGCACACACGTACAGCACCGAGCCACTCCATTTATGTGCGGCTTGAAGGAGAAGCGTGCTTTTACCGATGCCGGGCTCACCGCCAAGCAACGTGACGGAGCCATCGACAAATCCACCGCTTAGCACATGATCAAGTTCTGCGATACCGGTGGGCTGCGCAGTTCCAACATCGGTTGTGGTGTCGTCGAGCGCGACCGGCGGTCGGGCATCTGCCGACGATGGGCGTGGTGCTGATGGCGACGACGTTCCGGCGGCAAGACCAGTGGAGATCACTTCTTCAATGAGTGTGTTCCATTCGCCGCAGCCCGAACATTGACCACTCCATTTGGGGTGATGGGTACCGCATTCGCTACAGACGAAGGCCGTCTTTGATTTGCTCACCCCTACAGTCTGGCCGACGGGTGTCACGACGCCGATAGGGTCTGGCGATATGGCGACACCTTTTCCACTTTTTGACGGCTCCGCACCACGGCAACAGCAGTTCCCTGAGGCACCAGAGATGGGCATCGACCCGGCGAAGCGATACACCGCAACGATGTCGGTGTCGATTGCGGGGGAGGCAGCCGGGGAGATCGTGATCGCACTCGACGCAGTGAACGCACCGGTCACCGTCAACAACTTTGTGTTCTTGGCGCTCCATCACTATTTCGATGGTGTGATCTTCCACCGCATCATCAACGGTTTTGTGTGCCAAGGTGGCGACCCAACCGGAACCGGTCGTGGAGGCCCTGGCTACCGATTTGACGATGAATTGCCGAAGCCAGGTCAGTATCAGATCGGTTCGCTTGCCATGGCAAACGCTGGCCCGAACACAAATGGCAGCCAGTTCTTCCTCATCAGTGGCCCCAGCGGTGTGCAACTTCCTCCGCTCTACAGTCTTTTTGGTCAAACGGTGAAGGGTCTCGAGTTGGTTGAGCGAATGCAGAACGTTCCCACCGCAGCGGGCGATCGTCCGAAAGATGATGTCGTCATCGAGTCGGTGACGATCAGCGTCGCTGACTGAACGAGTCGGGTCGGGTGACCGCTACCCGTCGGTTATCGATTTCGCAAGCCCGCCGAGCGGCGCTTGCTGCACAGGGCTTCCATCGCGATCGTCCCCTTGGGAGAGTTGACCGCCGTCATTTGCGTCGAGCGTTCGACGACATGGGAATCATCCAGATCGATTCGGTCAACGTGTTGGTGCGAAGCCAAGAACTTCCCATCTTCGCTCGTCTCGGACCACACGACCGGTCGCTGATTCCCGCAGCGACAGGCCGCAGCGAGATCTTCGAATACTGGGTGCACGAGGCAAGTCATGTGCCAGCTTCACAGCACCGGTTGCTTCGCTGGCGAATGAGCCAGCCTCACGCGTGGAAGGGTGTCAACCGAATCGGCTCCGAACGTCCTGATCTCATCACTCTGGTTCTTTCCACTATCGGTAGCGACGGCCCGATGACGGCTGGTGAGCTGTCTCCGCGTAAAACCCCCAAGGGCGAGTGGTGGGATTGGGATTCAGCGAAAGCTGCATTGGAGTTTCTGTTTTGGAAAGGGGAGGTTGCAGCTACTCGACGAGCCTCAGACTTCGCTCGGCTGTATGACCTGCCCGAACGAGTGCTTCCCGCATCTGCCCTCGAGGCCCCGACCCCAGACGAAGATGACGCTCGGCGAGAGCTCATAGTGCAGGCAGTACGACACCTCGGTGTTGGCACCCTCCACGACATTGCCGACTATCACCGTCAGCGCCTTACCGATATTCGCCCGCACGTTGCATCGCTGGTGCAGAGCGGAGATGTCGTTGAAGTTTCTGTCGACGGCTGGTCACAGCCCGCGTATGCGCTCCCTAATTTGTACATTCCGCAGACGGTCGACGCTCGAGCACTGTTGAGCCCATTTGATCCAGTTGTGTGGTTCCGCGATCGCGATGAACGATTATTTGATCTCCACTACCGAATCGAGATCTATACCCCTGCGGCGAAGCGTCGGTATGGCTACTACGTGTTGCCGTTTCTGCTCGGAGATCGCATAGTCGGCCGTTTCGATCTCAAAGCTGACCGTGCCCGACAGACGCTGTTGGTTCAGGCTTCATGGGTTGAGGCTGCTGTCGACACCCCGGTGCGTCGACAGGAGATCGCCCGTGCCGCTACCGAAGAGTTGCAGATGATGGCTGAGTGGCTCGGGCTCGGTGAGATCGAGGTGGTCGCTCGTGGGTCGCTGGCTGCGGAAATGCGGGCGACGTCAGGCTGAGGGCTGTCCTGGCTGTAACGCCCATCGAATGGTTTTGGTGATGAGATCACCCGCCGGGCGAATCGCAAGGCGCTCTGAGACCGGGAGCCACGGGATTCTGAGTTCTTTCCGAGCCCACAATGGGAGCAGAGAGGCGCCAGCCGCGGCGATGAGGCCATAGGCAGGTTTTGAAGAGGCTGGGAGCGGAGGGTCGATGAGGAGGTAGCGAGCAGCCTCTTTCGCTTCCGGTGTTGTGCGAAGTTCCGACCGAAAGTCGTTGAGAAGGTCAGCGACACCCTGCTCGGTGGTTGGCACCGGGTCGGCTCCCAGACGAGCAGCAATCGAACCAGATTCGGCAACGTAGCGATCGCGATCAGACCCTTCGAGTGGTGACTCTCCGTATCGATCGTGTGCACGAAGAAATGAGTCGACTTCGGCAACATGAACCCACGCAAGAAGGTGAGGATCATTGGCTCGGTATTCGACACCGTCGGCTGTCGTGCCCGTCACCCGATCGTGGATTGCGGTGACGGTGGCGATTGCTTGATCTGCCGCTTCTGCGGGCCCGAACGTGGTTGTCGCAAGAAAGTCGGCGGTTCGCTGTAGTCGCCCCCACGGGTCGTTTTTGTAGTCAGAATGCTGAGCGACACCGGTCATTGCGAGTGGATGCAGGCTTTGCAGTAGTAGCGCCCTGATTCCACCGATGAACATCGAGGCGTCAAGGTGCACGGTGCGGATGGGGGCATCGTCATCAAACCAGCGTTCGCCGGGTGCATTGAAGAGTTCATTGGTGCGGTCTTCCGCGTTTGGCCCGACGACTCGATCACGAATTTGGTCGGCGAGCCAGGTTCGAACCTGCTCGGCGGGTTCTTGTTGAAACTCGGTCATCGGCACATGCTCTCACGATGCGTTACTAAGATCCTGATTGTGCAAGACGATGATTCTGATCTCACGGGGGACACAGACTCAGAAAACCGGTGGCTTCCACCCCGCTGGATCCTGTTTGCGGTCGTGTTGTTTTGGGTCGGATCGGTCGTCACCGATGTCGTGGTTCTGACGTGGGGACGGGTCGACGATCTCGTTTTGTTGCTGGTGTTGTCATTGTTTTTCAGTCTTGCGATCGAACCGGGAACCAACTGGCTGGTGCGACGAGGGTGGCGACGCGGTCGTGCGACGTTGCTCATCATTTTCGGCGTTCTCACCGCAGTCGGTGCGTTTCTTGGGGCGATGGGAACCCTCATCGGCACGCAGATCGCAGATTTGTTGTCGAACCTTGAGGTCTACATTTCAGACACCGTGACCCGCATTAATAATTGGTTTGGCACCTCGATTGATGCTGCTCAAGTCATTGAACAATTCAATGATCCAAATGGTGCCGTTCAGAACTTCATTTCCGCTCAGCGGGGCGATGCACTTCGACTGACCGGACGGGCCCTTAACGGGCTCTTTGCAACGTTCTCTATCGTGCTGTTCACGTTCTACTTCGTTGCTGACGGACCACGCATGCGACGTGCAATTTGCTCAAGGTTGCGTCCGGCGGCCCAACTGCGCGTGCTATCGATCTGGGAACTCGCAATCGACAAGACCGGCGGATATCTCTATTCACGCCTGTTGCTAAGCGCCGTCTCGGCAGTGTTCCACGGCATTGTGTTTGCCTCCGCAGGAGTGAGATCACCGATTGCTCTTGCACTGTGGGTTGGTCTCATTAGCCAATTCCTTCCAGTGATCGGCACGTATTTTGCGGCCGTTCTTCCGGTCGTGATTACCTTTTTGGATTCGCCAGTTCGGGCGCTCGTCGTCTTCGGCATCATCATCGTCTATCAGCAGTTTGAGAACTACGTAATTTCACCAAAGGTGACAGCGAGAACGATGGAACTTCACCCCGCGATTGCGTTCGGGGCGGCGCTCGCTGGTCTTTCCATCCTCGGACCGAGTGGAGCATTACTGGCGCTGCCCGTTGCTGCGATGGGGCAGGCGATTGCGAGCGAAACCGGCCGACGTCATGTTGTTGTCGACAGCGATCTGCTTGGTGGCGACTCAATTGACGATGATGCCGTAGAAACGGAATAGCGACCGAACAGCGCGTTGTCGTGAACGTGAACTACCGTCGTAGAGGTGAGTTCACCCACCTTTCTCCCTCTCGATGATGTTGTCTATGGCGAAGCGGTTCAGGTCGCTCCAGATGTTCGCCGAGTAATTGCTGAGAACCCCTCGAAGTTCACCTATCGAGGCACCGGCACGTACATCATCGGCAATGGTGATGTGGTCGTGATCGACCCGGGTCCGCGCCTTGATAGCCACCGTGATGCTCTGGCGGCAGCGCTGAAGGGTGAGCGCGTTCGAGCGATTCTCATCACACACTGTCATGCCGATCATTCCCCGCTGTCGGAGTGGTTGAAAGCGGAGACCGGGGCACCCACCTTTGCCGTTGGCCCGCATGAGACTGTTGATGAACCGGAGGGCATGTTTGAAGGTGAGGAAGAACTGGCTGTTCCTCCTGACCCTTCAGAAGAAAAAGAAGAAGAAGACGAAGTGAAGATGGAAGAGTCAACCGACGTTGATTTTGTTCCCGACGAACGAGTGACCGACGGTGAGGTCGTCGTCGACGGCAAAGGTCTGACCATGCGTGCGGTCACGACACCTGGTCACACCGCTAACCACTGTTGCTTTTCGCTTGAAGAATCATCGAGCCTGTTCACCGGTGACCACATCATGGGTTGGAGCACGACGGTTGTTTCGCCCCCAGATGGGTCGATGACGGCGTACATCGAGTCGCTGCACAAAGTCGCTGACCGCGCTGATGCCACGCTGTGGCCAACTCACGGGCCGCCTCGAACCGATGGTGCCGAGTACTCGCGGGCACTCGTTGAGCATCGACTGCAACGTGAGCAGCAGGTGCTGTCGTTCATCGACGAGCACGGGCCTTCAACTGTGCCCGAGATGGTTCGGGTGCTCTACGCCGATGTGAACCCTCACCTTCACCGGCCGGCGGCCCGTTCAGTGCTGTCACACCTCATCAAGCTGGTCGACGAAGGCCATGTGCATGTTGCTGATGGTGGAGCGATTCGTATCGCAGCTGCGTTCGCCCGCTAGTTGACTACGCCCGATCGTGGGCGATTCCTGCGAGTTGGATGACAGCGCGAGCGACGTCACCAAACCTCGTCGTGAGTGCAGAACATCCGAGCCGAACGAGATCAGGGTCTCGATAGTCAGCGATGACCGAACACTCACGTTCAAGACGTTCAACAACATTTTTCGCATGAGGGTGACGAACTGCGATATGGGCCCCTCGCTTGCTGGAATCACGGGGCGTAATTGATTTGAGATTCAATTCGTCGCAGCATTCGTGAGCAAAGTCGGTGAGTGCTCTGCCTTTTGCCGCAATCGATGGCATTCCAGCCTCAGCACAGAGTTCAATTCCGCACCGTGCAGCCTCGAGCGCGAGTATCGAGGGCGTCCCGATCATCAAGCGGCCGATGCCCGGTTTTGGTGACCACGCTCCGTCCATTGCGAATTGGTCATCTTGACCGAACCACCCTCTGATGGGCTGGTCGATCTCTCCAATCAAGTTGGAACGAACGTATGAAAAGGCAGGAGCTCCAGGACCACCGTTGAGGAACTTGTAGGTGCAACCGATTGCGAGGTCGACCTGTGCAGCGTGGAGGTCAAGCTCGATCGCTCCCACGGCGTGGGAAAGGTCCCAAATTACAAGAGCGCCTGCATCTCGGGCACGAGACGTAAAGCCAGAGAGGTCGGCCACTTCTGCCGACCGATAGTCGATGAGCGAACGAACAACGACGGCGCACTCACCAAGATCAATTTCATCGAGTCGCTCGTAGGGCCTTGGAGAAACGACCGTGAGCCCATGTTGAGCGGCAACCGCCTCGACGGCGTAGCGATCTGTAGGAAATTCATGCGCGTCGACAGCGACACATGATCGGTTTGGTCGAAGTCGAACTGCGGCATGAAGTAATTGATGCAGATTCACACTCGTCGAGTCGTGCACGACGACCTCGCCATCGTCGGCACCAAGCAACGGAGCGAGTTCGTTCCCGACGATAAGCGGCAGTTCAAGCCATTTACGCCACGACCGAATGAGGCCCGAACCCCATTCTTCGTTCATCACCTCGTGAAGGCGATGAACAGTTGTTCTCGGCAACATGCCGAGCGAGTTGCCGTCGAGGTACGACAGGTCGGGATCATCGATGACGAACCTGTCGCGGCAATGCGCAAGTTCATCAGTTGAGTCGAGTTCAAATGCTCTCGTGAGCAGCTGCTCAGAGTTCATTGATTAGCGGCGCGGAACATGAGAGGACAAGACACCGTTTTCCTCAAGTTGAAGAAGGGTTGCGCTATCAAGACCGAGTAGTTCGCTCAGCACAGTCTCATTGTCTTCTCCCCGGTAGCGGGGTGTGCCATGAATGCCGACGTCGGCACCGTCACTGAACCGCCAAGGGGCCTGCGGAATTTTGACAACGCCATCTCCACGGTCAGACACCTCGACAATTGCTCCTGTCTCCGCGCACCATTCCGATTCTGCAAACTCACGAACAGTGCGCAACTGGCCAACAGCGAGATTGTGCTGCGAAAGGATTTCTTCGTAGGCAACCGCATCAGGGATGGTCTTTGCGTGGTCTGCGAGCATCTGATTGATATCCGAGAGGTTCTTTCTGCGGCTCGCAATGTCGGCAAAACGTGGGTCATCGATGGCATCTTCGCGGCCAATTGCCCGCATGAAGAATTCAAACGTGCCGCCCTCTGCAGGGTGACCACTGACGATGACCGATGAACCATCGCCAAGCTCTAGCACTTGGTAGTCACCCGGCTGAAATGAGCGAATGACTCCCTCAGGCACTGGCTCATCCCACAGAGCATCATGGGTGTGTTCGTTGACGTAGAGCATCGTCTGGGCCATGGTCACCTCAACCTGCTGGCCACGACCTGTCGTATGTCGATGGTTCAACGCAGCCAGCACGGCAACGGTGAGTTCGAGGGCGGTGTAGACATCGGCGTGAGAATGGCGGTCGTTGAAGTATTGGCCGTCTCGTGCGTCTCCCTGAGATTTGATGAGCCCAGTCTCTGCGCCGATGACCGGGGCATAGGCACGACGCTTTTCCCAACTTGTGCCGGTGCCGTAACCATTCGATGACGCATAGACGAGTTCAGGTCTGATGGCGGCGAGCCGCTCGTAGTCAAGGCCGAGTCGCTTCATTACTCCTGGACGGAAGTTCTCGATGACAACATCTGCATGTTCAACGAGACCAAGGATGATGTCGGTCGCTTCCGGCTTTGAGAGGTCAAGCGAAATGTTGTCTTTACCGGTGTTCTGCTGGGCGAAGTAACTCGAGATCGAGTTGCGTCGCGGGTAGCAAAATCGGGTGAGATCTCCTGCCGGTGGCTCGATCTTGATGACCCGTGCGCCGAGATCGGCGAGGGCGCGACCGCAATGTGGGCCGGCGAGAACACGAGAAAAGTCGAGAACGACGATGCCGTCTAATGGTGCTGCCATAGAGACATCCTGCCCGATGAGCAGGCCGTGAATGGAAGCGGATCAGCCTCTGGGCGAGATTGCGCTGTTGTTACTGATTGCGCTCACGTGTGTGCATATCGAATAACGATGATCAGATGCCATCTGCAGCTTCGTCAACCGCTTCATCAACGGCGGGGGCGGTGCGCTGTGCAGCGACGTTTGCGAACGCTGCTGGCGGTTCTCTCCAGGGGTCTGCGGGTTGTTGGATCGCTCTCCACACACGCTCTGGGGTGCACGGCATATCGATATGGCGAACACCGAGATGGCTGAGTGCATCGATCACTGCATTTTGGATCGCAGGGGTGCTTCCAATCGTTGACGCTTCGCCGATGCCTTTGGCCCCCAGTGGGTTCAGCGGTGACGGTGTTTCGGTTGAATGCACATCAAATGACGGCATTTCCGATGCTGCGGGCAGTCCGTAGTCAGCGAAATTCGCAGTAAGCGGATTTCCGTCAGCGTCGTACCTGACCTCTTCATAGAGGGCTTGGCCAACGCCCGACGCAATTCCCCCGTGCTGTTGGCCCTCGACGATTACCGGATTGAGAACGGTGCCACAATCGTCAACCGCAACGTGATGAACGATCGTGACGCGCCCTGTTTCGGTGTCAACTTCGACAATTGCAACGTGGGCACCGAACGGGAACGTCGCACCCGGTTGATTGAAGACATGGTCGGCAGAAAGTTGCTCGCCACCGGCTTCAACTTGTTGTGCGATATCTGACCACGTGCGGACAGTTGCGGGCACTCCTGCGACGTGGAAACCCCCGGAAGCACTATCGAGCACGACATCTGCGACATCGGCTTCGAGTTGCTGGGCGGCAATCGAACGGGCGTGTTCGATAACAGCATCACGTGCCCCGACGACAGCCGACCCGCCGAGTTGGAGCGAACGTGACCCTCCGGTGCCTCCGCCTCGAGGAAGTAGGTCGGTGTCACCGTCGATGTGGGTAATGCGATCGATCGGGATGCCGGTAGCGGCCGACACGATCATTGCGTATGACGTTGCGTGCCCCTGGCCATGAGCTGCGGTACCAGCAGCAACAGTTGCTGAGCCGTCGGCATGCACAGTGACCGCCGCATATTCTTCTGAACTGCCACCGGCCGTGATCTCCACATAGCTGGCGACGCCAATGCCGAGCTGCATGCGGTCGCCTCTCGCTCTGCGTTCGCATTGATCTTCGCGCCGTGCATCGTAGTTGGCGAGTTCAGCTGCGCGCTCAAGCGTGTGGAGGTAGCGACCAGAGTCATAGGTGTTACCAGTCGCCGAAGTGAACGGAAATACGTCATCAGCAAGCAGATTTCGCCTCCGGAGTTCAATCGGGTCGATATCGAGTTCATGGGCGGCCTGATCCATGAGCCGTTCGACCATCGAAGTTGCTTCGGGTCGACCCGCTCCGCGATAGGCACCCACACATGTGGTGTTGGTGGTTGCGCTGATGGCATGCGCTTGAAATGCCGGCACTGAATAGGTGCCGGGCGCCATGCGCCTTGTGCCGCCGACGAGCGCTGCACCAATAGTTGGATAGGCGCCTGAATCACCGAGAATCCTGAATCGAAATCCGGTGAGCATGCCGTCATCGTCGAAGCCAGCTTCCGCCCATTGGATCTGCCCTCTGCCGTGAGGCATGGTGAGCATGTCCTCAGAGCGTGATGGTGCCCAAAGGACAGGGCGGTTGAGATGCCGGGCAGCGGCAACGACTGCGGTGTACTCGTGGTGAAGACCCGCTTTGCCTCCGAATCCTCCTCCGACTGCAGGTGTACGCACCCGCACCGAGTCACGGTCGATTGACAACGTTGCAGCAAGTTGATCTCGAAGCATGTGCGGCATCTGTGTGGAAGCCCAGAGCGTCAACTTTTCGTTGCCATCTGTGGGTTCAGCGAGGCAGGCATCGGGTTCCATCGAGCCGACAACGACGCGTTGATTCAGATATGTGCCACGTACGACGCGAGTTGACATAGCGTCGATATCGATTGGGTCATCACTGACCTCGATAAATGCAATGTTGCCCTCATCTCCGTCAAAGAGTGTTGGAGCGTCGTCGGCAACCGCTGCCTCCATATCGGTTACCGACGG
>CALCBR010000115.1:0-4645 GCA_937897105.1 uncultured Acidimicrobiaceae bacterium
GCTTGACTCTGTTCCCTTGTTTGAGATTAAGCGACGCACGGTCAATGCCGAGAAGATCGCGGTGAGTGCCCACCAAGGAGCGTTGAACAGCTTCAGCACAGTGATTGGTGCATTGGCAAACCAGTAGATGGGGGTGAGCAGGTAACTGTCGATCACTGCGGTGTAGCCGATACCGCGGTAGATGATTGGCCGGTCCCCTTCAAGAATCGCCATCGCCTGCAGTCCGGTGAAGAACTCGTCGGAGTTCATTGCCGCTGACGAGCGCCCGAGAAGCCAGATGCGGGCGGTGAGCCCGAGTGCGGCAAGTGCAAGGAGACCAATGACCCGAAGCGCACGGGTGGGCCGAGGCGCCGGGGTTGTCATATGCACGGCGTCGCTCACAGAGGTGATCGTAGTGAGCGGAGAGTTGAGGTCAGGACGATTCGTAACGGAGTTCGGTGTTGCCGATCGTGATGATGTCACCGTGCGACAACGCATGAGCCGACTCAATTCGGTTGTCGTTGACGAGTGTGCCATTCGTTGAGTTGAGGTCGACGATGTGGTGCCTGCCGTTGTCGTAACGAATCTCGGCGTGATGCCGGCTTGCCTGACCATCAGCGATCTGGATGTCATTGTCGGTTGAACGCCCCATTTTGATCGTCGTGTTTCCTGCCGGGTGGCGGGTGCCGTCGCGTTGCACGATCGCCCCGAAAGCGGCTCGAGCTGGAGTTGGCTCGGGAGGGTCATTGATGACGAGTGGCTCAGGCGCTGGTGTGACGACTGGAGGGGGAAGATCAGCTGGCGCAGGGGGCGGCACGTCGGGTTGTGACTCCTCTACGGGCTCAGCTGGCGGTTCGGGTGTTGCAAGATTGCTTGCCGCTTCTGGTTCTGGGAGCGGTGCAACCTCGACCTCGGGTTCTGTCAGTTCGGGTTCTTCGTCGCTTTGCTGACCGGAGATCGCCGTCGTGATGCTGAGACGACCGGTGTCGAGCGACGCGTCAGTGGTGAAGGCGACGTTGACAGCGGTGAGCACATTGAGGCCTTCATCTCGGATGTATGAGGTGGCCGCCGTAGCGAGCTCTTCGAGCAGAGCGCTTTCGTCATCAGCGAGTGCTGCTCTGTCAGGTTCAGAGAGAGCGATGGTGAAGTGGTCGGGGCTGACCCGTCGGCCCTTGATGTCGATGTCGACGTTGTCGTCAATGGCGCGAAGGAGGCGACGTCCGATTTCGAGTGGACGGAGAGTTGAAGAGTTGCGTCGCCCGGGCAACCGAAAAGCCATGACGTCAGGATACGTGAGTTCGGTTCTCGTGCGAGCCACGGTGTGCGCTCGCCTGCACGAGCCGGATGGGCGGCAGCGTTAGCGTGGAGGTGGTGACATCGCTGAACCCAGACTTTGTGTGGCCATCTGTGTCAGTGGTGATGCCAGTTCGCAACGAGGCGCAACATATTTCGGTGGCAGTTCAGGCTGTGCTGGCGCAGCAGTACCAAGGTGACCTTGATATTTGTATTGCGGTTGCGCCCTCTGATGACGCAACCGAGAACTTGGTGAAAGAACTGGTTGAGGCGCATTCGAACGTGTTCTCTGTCGAGAATCCTGCCGGAGTGACGCCGGCTGGGCTCAATGCAGCAATTTCCGCAAGTTCCGGTGAGGTCGTTGTGCGAGTTGATGGTCACGTGCGGTTGTGTGATGGTTACATCACCATGGCCGTTGAGACAATGGCTCGAACTGGGGCGGTGAACGTCGGGGGCCGCCAATTGGCGGTCGGATCGACAGGGTTCGAGAAGGCTGTAGCTGCGGTGATGATGTCGCTCGTGGGTTCTGGTGGAGCTGAATATCGCGTCGGCGAAGAGGAGAAGTCGGTTGACACGGTGTTTTTAGGCGTGTTTGACCGAAAGGCCGGTGATGAAGTTGGCTGGTTTGATGAAACTCTTATCCGAAATCAGGATTACGAGTTCAACATCAGGCTTCGCAAGGCAGGCGGAACCATTTGGTTTAACCCGGCGCTCGTTGTTGAGTACCAACCCCGGTCATCTTTGCGAGCGCTTGCCCGTCAATATTTCGATTACGGGCGCTACAAGGCTCATGTTGTGCGGATGCATGGCTCGTCTCTGAGGATTCGACAGTTTCTTCCACCCGTTGCGACTGCCATGTTGGCTTTCTCTGTTGTCGCATCGTTCTGGGTGTTGCCAGCACTGTTGTTGCCGCTGACTTATCTTGCGATTGTTGCGGCAGGGGTGAGGGGGTCAGTATGGGTTCGACTGAGGGCATTAGCGATCGCGCCGGTGATGCACTTTTCATGGAGCATTGGTCTTCTCAGGGGCTTCCTGAAGCGACGATTTTGCGGTGAATGAAGGTCAGTTTTTGATGACCGGAATGACTTGGGTGGCTGACAGCGAACCACCTTTTCGCCGGAGCCTCCACGCTGCGAGTCGCTCGGCCCATGTGGGGTCGTCTGGGCGCTCACCTCGTCTCACTGCAGCAGAGTCAGAAACTCTGATGAGTAGGGCGAGCAGCACATAGTTCGCAAGCAACGACGACCCACCGTACGACACGAACGGCAGCGTGATGCCGGTAAGCGGAATGACCTTGACGCCGCCGCCGATGATGATGAATGCCTGCATGCCAACGATGGTGGTGAGCCCGACTGCGAGCAACTTCTCGACCTCTCGGGTGGTTCGTGATGCAATTTGCAGCCCGGCTCGAATGATGAACACGTACGAGGCGAGCACGGCGCTTGCCCCAACAAGACCAAGTTCTTCTCCGATCGCAGCGAAGATGAAGTCGTTTTGTGCTTCGGGCACCAGATTGGGGCTTCCTCGTCCGAGTCCGGTGCCAATGAGTCCGCCGTCGGCAAACCCATAGAGTGCCTGAACAAGTTGATAGCCCTTGCCGTACTCGTCAGCCCAGGGGTCGAGCCAGATATCGACACGGGTTTGCACGTGTCCGAAGAGTCGCCAGGCAACGTAGGCCGCTCCGGCGAACAGCAGTAGACCGACGAAGAGGTATGTCACTCGTTCGGTTGCTGTCCACAACATGACGATGAAGAGCGTGAAGAACAGCAGTGATGAGCCAAGGTCACGTTGCCCGACCATGATGAGCACGGCGATTCCCCACCCGAACGCGACGGGGAAGAGGTCGGCCGGTTGAGATAGCTGAATCGGGCCGAGTTTCCATGAGCGGTCTCTCAGCAGCATGCGTCGGTCTGCCAGATATGACGCGAAAAACACTGCGAGGAGCACCTTTGCGAATTCACCGGGTTGAAAGTTGATCGGTCCGACCGACACCCAGATGCGAGCACCTCCAAATGTGACACCAACACCAGGTACGAACGGCGAGATGAGCAGAGCAATCGCCGTGCCGAGCAGCCACCACTGTTTTTGCAGCAAGCCGGTTACGCGAGGGATGATGAGCAATGTGAGCACGAACGCTCCAACTGCGAGCAGGCTCCACGTTGTTTGGCGTGCCGCGAGCCCATCGTCGAGCCGGGTGATCATGACGTAACCGACGCCATGAAGTAGAGCGGCAATCGGTAACAACGTTGGGTCGGCTGCAGGGGCAAGTCGCCGAACAGCGAGGTGTGCGACGGCGATGAGTGCGAGTACACCGACAAGTAGTGGGATGAGCGCGGTAGAGATGCGACCATCGAGTGCAAGTGTGGCGAGGGTGTAGAGGCCAGCGATCACGATGCCAATAGCGATGACGAGTTGAGCTTCTGTTGCCCGCCGCCGGCGGACAAGTGGCGACCGAGGTGAAGCGGTTGCCATCGCGTTACTCGTCAGGAGAACTAGACGTTGTGGTGCTCTCTGCCGTCGTGAGTGATTGCACGAATTGTGCAGCGGCGTCAAGGGTGTCGAATTGGCGATTTTCCTCGACCATGCCAACCGATAGCGAGTCAAGTTGCTCGCGTCGATATTGGCCAGGGGCTTCTTCGGTTGGTGAGAACCACAACACGTCACGACCGCGGTAAATCATGACGGTGCCAGATTCAGTAAACGAGACGGTGTAGCCCGATCGCGCCCAGGCGCCGGCGATCGACATGATCACGATGATGAGGGCGACTGCAGCGACTCCAATTGCGGAACGAGCGATGAGTCGTCGCTTCGATGAGCGGGGTAATTGTTCGACTGAAACGCCTTCTGGTGGAGTTGGTTCGTGGCCTGGGTCGGCGTCGACCTCAATGGCGGGAACCTCGCCGGTGATTTCATTGGCACCGAAGATCTCATCGACTTCGTATTCCTCGGTGGGCTCTGAGAGTTCGTCGCCTTCGAGCACATCGGCGACGATGACGGTGATGTTGTCTCGTCCGCCGTTGTCGTTAGCGGCCTGCACGAGTGCGTCTGCAGCAGCTTGGGGTTCTGCGTGTTGTTTGAGGATGTCTGCGATGTGATCGTCGTCGACTTCATCAACGAGACCGTCGGAGCACAAGAGATAGCGGTCACCTTTGATGAGAGGGAGCTGCACCGAGTCGACTCGCACATCAGGTTCGATACCAAGTGCTCGGGTGACAATGTTTCGTCTTGGGTGGTATCGGGCCTCTTCTTTGGTGATTTGGCCTTGGTCGACAAGGTCTTGTACGAACGAGTGATCTTTGGAGACTTGACGCAGTCGGCCTTGTCGCATGACGTAGGTTCGGCTGTCGCCAACGTTGACGAGGCCTAGGGCGAA
>CALCBR010000116.1:0-32795 GCA_937897105.1 uncultured Acidimicrobiaceae bacterium
AACGACCCGGGAAACATCGAAAACATTGCCATTGAGAGGGTGGCCGCCCTCTCTCCGTGTAGGCGGTAGGCGAGAGCGCCGACCGCGAGTACCGCGGTTGCACCGAGAACGATGTTGGCAATGAGAGCCGCTTCAGGTTGGCCCCACGGAAGCACTGCGTCAGCCATCCGAATGACCATCGGAAAACCAGGAAAAAATGCTGCCCGCGCCTCCAGCATGAAATAGGTGACGTTTTCGGGAATGTTCGAGGGGTATCCAGATGATGCGATTTCGAGGTACCAAAAACCGTCCCAACTCACCAACGTTTCACGAATGTGATGAAGGGTTGAGAGCCGAGGCAGTCCGTTCCGGGCGTCTTCTTGGGTGCGGGCAACGGCAACAACGCCGAGGCCGAGCAGGACAAGAATCCTTGAGAGCGCGTAGACGGCGATACCGAATTTCCATACCCGAAATGGAATTGATGTCGTTGCGGAATTCGGCACAGTGAAGCGAACGGTAGCACCCGCAGTTCAAGCGTTTTTGATTCGCATGCCGGTGGTCTTGAGCGATTCTGATCATCGTTGCGAGCCGTGCGGCTCTCGGCTGAGAAAGAGTGCTGAGTACCGTCATAGACGTGACCTGGGAACCAGAACTTGAAGAACTGCATCAGCGGGAGCGTCTCGCTGAGCAGCTCGGTGGTGCAGACAAGGTTGAGCGGCAGCACCACTTTGGGAAACTCACGATTCGTGAACGGATTGACCAGGTAGTTGACGAGGGCAGTTTTTGGGAAATGGGTAAAGCCGCAGGGGTGGCGACCTATGACGATGAGGGGAATCTCATCGAGTTCATGCCGTCGAACTTTGTGTTTGGCATTGCGAATCTCGACGGCCGGCCGGCAGTGGTGTCAGGCGATGACTTCACGGTTCGTGGCGGCTCGAATGATGCATCAATTTCAGCGAAGCGCGAGGCATCCGAGACGATTGCAGCTGAAATGCGACTCCCTCATGTGCGCCTACTCGACGGGATGTCGGGCGGGGGATCGGTGAAGACGATCGAACAGGCAGGCCGCACCTATATTCCGTTACTTCCCGGCTGGCACACGGTGTGTGATCACCTCAATATCGCCCCATCAGTCTCCCTCGTGTTGGGCTCGGTGGCTGGTTTCGGAGCTGCTCGTGCAACTGCATCGCATTATTCGGTCATGGTTCGAGATACCTCGCAGATGATGATCGCCGGACCAGCCCTCGTCGAACAGGCTGGTCTGGGAGCGGTCTCGAAGTACGAACTTGGTCACGCGGACATTCACACTCGCAATGGGGCCATCGACGATGCGGTCGACACCGAGGCGGAAGCATTCGAAAAAGCGCTGCAGTTTCTGTCGTATCTGCCGACCTCCGTTGACGAACTTCCTCCGCTTGAAGATTGGGGCGATGACCCTGCTCGACGCGATGAGTGGCTCGTCGATGTGGTGCCTCGAAATCCTCGACAGAGCTACGACATGAAACGCATCATGACGACGCTCGTCGATGAGGGCAGTTTCTTTGAGATTGGTAAAGACTGGGGTACGTCGATTATCGGTGGACTCGCTCGTCTCGATGGCGTGGCAGTTGCGATCTATGCGGAGAACCCGATGATGTACGGCGGGGGTTGGACTGCCGATTCGTGCAGAAAACTCACCCGTCTCATCGATCTGGCATCGATGTTCAAATTGCCGATGATTCACCTCGAGGACTGCCCTGGCTTTCTCATCGGCAAGGAATCTGAAGAGAGTGCAACCATTCGGTACGGCACCGAGGTGTTGGTGGCGCTCCGAGAGTCGGAGATGCCATATTGCACAGTCGTCGTAAGGAAGGCGTTCGGAGTTGCTGGGGCAGCAAACCGCAAGCCCGGAAGTGAATCGTTCCGGTTGGCGTGGCCCTCGGGTGACTGGGGGTCGCTTCCTCTCGAGGGAGGCCTCGAAGTTGCATATAAAGCTGAGCTTGAGGCAAGTGACGACCCTGAGGCGCTGAAGGCAGCAATCGCCGAACGGCTCAACAGTGTTCGGTCACCACATCGGTCGGCTGAGTTCTACGAGATCGAACAGATCATCGATCCGCGAGATACCAGAGCCATGCTATGCGAGTGGGTGCAACTCGCTCGTCGAACAATGAAACCGACCGAGCCATCATGGGGATATCGCCCGTAGCGCGCTGTGTCGTAGTTGACAGCCAAATTCTGGAAGGTGGGCATGCGGAGCACTCACCGGGATTGTTACTATGGTCATAGTGTTAATTACCCCGTGTGACCCCTCGATGTAACGGAGTTAGCGAATGACTGCATTTGATCTCGACCTCTCCAAGTATGAACTTGGATG
This sequence comes from uncultured Acidimicrobiaceae bacterium, assembly GCA_937897105.1. Classification (GTDB taxonomy): domain Bacteria; phylum Actinomycetota; class Acidimicrobiia; order Acidimicrobiales; family Ilumatobacteraceae; genus Casp-actino5. Next base: position 2,333 of record CALCBR010000116.1, read on the forward strand.
GAACGACGAAGTTGAATACGCCTTCGACCCGGTGAAGGGCTTGAACCAGGGCGTGGTTGAGCAGATTTCGTGGTGGAAGGGTGAACCGAAGTGGATGACTGATTTCCGCCTGCGTTCATTGTCGCTGTTTGACCGCAAACCGATGGCTGAGTGGTTCGCGCAGAACATGCCCGACATTGATTTCCAAGACATCTATTACTACTTGAAGCCGGCGGGCGAACAGGTTGACGAATGGGATGAACTCCCAGAAGAAATGATGCGCACCTACGAGAAACTCGGTATTCCCGAAGCAGAGCGCAAGTATCTCGCAGGGGTCACCGCTCAGTACGAGTCTGAGGTGGTGTATCACAAGAACCGCGAAGACCTTGAGGCTCAGGGAATTCTCTTTTGCGACATGGATACTGCAATGCGCGAGTACCCGGATCTCGTCAAGAAGTATTTCGGCTCGGTGATTCCTCCGGGCGACAACAAGTTTGCAGCGCTGAACTCGGCCGTGTGGTCAGGTGGGTCATTCATTTACGTGCCGCCCGGTGTTGAGTGCGAGATGCCGCTGCAAGCGTATTTCCGCATCAACTCTGAGAATGCCGGCCAGTTTGAGCGCACGCTCATCATTGCTGATGAGGGCGCTCAAGTGCACTACATCGAAGGTTGCTCCGCTCCGGTTTACACAAGTGACTCACTGCACTCTGCGGTTGTCGAAATCGTGGTGAAGCCCCATGCTCGGGTGACGTACACGACGATTCAGAACTGGTCGCCAAACGTGTACAACTTGGTGACCAAGCGTGCTCGCGTTGAGGCCCATGGCCACATGGAATGGATCGACGGCAACATTGGCTCGAAGCTCACCATGAAGTACCCGGCGGTGTACCTCGTTGGCGAAGGCGCAACGGGTGAAGTCTTGTCGGTCGCCTACGCCGGCGATGGCCAGCATCAAGATGCGGGAGCGAAGATGGTGCACGCTGCTCCGAACACCACCTCAAAAATCGTGTCGAAGTCAATTTCAAAAGACGGCGGAATCACGACGTATCGAGGGCTGGTGAAAGTCGATGAGGGTGCGCATGGTTGCAAAAGCCATGTGCAATGCGATGCGCTCATTCTCGATGAAGATTCGGTGTCGAAGACCTACCCCTATATGGAAATGGGCGAACGGGATGCCGAGATTGGTCACGAGGCAACGGTGTCAAAGATCGCAGATGAGCAGATCTTCTATTTGATGAGCCGCGGGCTTTCTGAAGAGCAAGCGGTGTCAATGGTGGTCAACGGCTTCATTGAGCCCATCACTCGCACGCTTCCGATGGAGTATGCAGTCGAGTGGAGTCGTCTCATTGAGCTTCAGATGGAAGGCTCCGTCGGGTAATTCGACGGGCGACCTTTGATAGCCATCTAGGGTGTAGCCATGCCAATGCGGACAGAGTGCAAGCACTTCGAATCGCGGTCGTATCCAAGTGGTGACACGGTTCGCAAGTGCAACCTCGACCTTGCGCCTAACGCCCCGTGGCGTTGCCCTGATGAGTGCCCGAAATATGAGCGTCGTCTCGCCGATGCGGCATGGACGCACGGCTCGCTCGTTGTTTCTGCAACACCTCCTGAGCCGGAAGGGCTTGACGATGGAAGTGTTGAGGCTCTTCTCGATGCGGCTGAAGACATTTTGAATGATGTCGCCCCATCGGTAATGCAAGAACTCGCTGAAGAGCGTGAGCGCAGTGAGCGTGGCGGCCGTTTTCGACGCATATTTCGACGTCGCGGTGATTCCTAAGCACCGAGTGAATTAGCACTATCTCGATAGTAGAATTTAAGCCGTGCTTGCACTGGCAGATCTAGAACTCCCCACTGCCGACGCTGAAATTTGGCGCTATAGCCGCATCGCAGATTTGGACCTCACTGCGTTTGAGATTCAGCCCGGTTCCCGTGAAGTGACGGGTGATGAGTCGTTTATCACCCTTGATGCTGAGGCTGATGAGACGATCTCAACCCCTGATGTCTTCGCAGAATACAACGCTGACCATCAGCGAACGGTCGACGTTACCGTCCCTGCAAATACCGCAGTCTCTGAACCGATCGTGATCGAGCATCGCGCAGACTCCGGCAGCGCAGTTTTTCCTCGCACAGTGATTCGACTTGGTGCTCAAGCGTCGTGCACGGTGATCGAACGTTTCAGATCAGCAGACGACGCAGCCTCTCTCGTAGTGCCGGTGCTCGCAGTTGATGCAGGGCCGGGCTCGTCGGTGACATATCTGGCGGTAAATGATCTCAATGAGTCTTCGTGGCAGATTGGCCATCAACTCATCGCCGCAGGCCGTGATTCATCAGTTCGTCTATCAACAATCACTCTCGGAGGCCACTACACGAGGGTTCGAACCGAAGCGACGTCAAAAGAAACGGGCTCAGAGATCGAGCAGGTCGCCCTGTATTTCGCAGGTGGAGATCAGATGCATGACTTCCGTGTCATTCAAAATCATGTCGCTGAGCACACGTCGAGTGATCTGTTGTTTAAGGGCGCAGTTCAAGACCGGGCGCGGAGTGTCTACACCGGAATGATCGCAATCGAAGAAGCAGCGAAGGGCACCTCCGCAAATCAGACGAACCGCAATTTGACGCTGAGCGAGGGAGCTTGGGCAGAAAGCGTGCCCAATCTAGATATCAGGAATAACGATGTTCGTTGCAGCCATGCATCAACGGTTGGCCCGATCGATGAAGAGCATCGCTACTACCTCGAAAGTCGTGGAGTGCCTCCTGAGGTGGCGGAACGCCTCGTTGTCCTTGGGTTCTTCGACGAAGTGTTGAACCGCCTTCCCGATGGCGACATTGTTGACGAAGTGCGAGAGCGCGTCGCGCGGAAGTTGTCGATTGGAGTGATGTCATGACGACGGTGTGCAAGTTTGATGACCTTGTTGACGGCGCTGCAGCGTGTCACGTGATCGATGGTGTTGCGGTTGCTGTGGTGCGAATCGGCGACAATGTGCACGCAATTGACGATGTGTGCAGCCATGCCAATGTGTCGCTGTCAGAAGGAGACGTCTGGCCCGATGCGTGCACGCTTGAATGCCCAAAACACGGAAGTGCGTTCAGTTTGACGAGCGGTGAACCCGACACCCTCCCGGCGACAGTCCCCGTGCGGGTGCACCAGGTGTCGATTGTTGACGGCAACGTGAATGTGGAGCTTTCAGCATGAGCGTCCTTGAGATTTCGGGGTTGCATGCAGAAGTGGCTGGAAACGAAATTCTGCGCGGTGTCGACCTTCGTCTTGAATCAGGTGAAGTTCATGCAGTGATGGGGCCAAATGGCGCCGGTAAGAGCACGTTGTCGGCAGTAATTATGGGTCGGCCCGGCTACACCGTGACCGCAGGAAGCGTCACCCTCGACGGCACCGACCTTCTTTCCCTGTCGACCTGGGAGCGCGCGGCGGCTGGAGTCCACCTCATCATGCAGTATCCGACGGAAGTTCCAGGCGTCTCGCTTGTCGAGGCGTTGAGTGAGGCATTGCAGCATCGCGGTCGTGATACCGCAGGGCTTTCTGACCTGATGAAGGCGGAAGCCGACCGAATTGGATTTGAGCACCGTTTTCTCGATCGCCCACTCAATGTCGACTTTTCGGGAGGCGAGAAGAAGCGAAACGAGACACTGCAGCTCGCAGTCTTGCAACCACGGTTTGCGATCCTCGACGAACTCGATTCAGGACTTGATATCGACGCGTTGCGAGACTGTTCCCGAAGAGTCGAAGAGCTCTCGAATGATGCCGATAACCCTCTTGGAGTGCTTGCAATTACCCACTACAGCAGGTTGTTGAACGAGCTTCGGCCCGACCACATTCACATTTTGGTGAAGGGGCAAATCGTGACGAGCGGTGGTGCTGAACTGGCTGACGTTCTTGAGCGTGACGGGTATGCAGCATTCACGGGCAACGATGAGGAAGTAGCAGAAGAATCTGCTCCGTCGTCACTCGACGATCTCTTCAAGATGTGAGACTGGCGGTTGCCGCCGGCTCGGCAGCTCAGCGATGATGTTGCGGGCGGTGTCATCGCTCAACATTGACCACATCGAAATTTCTGAACTGGTTCGGAAGCATCCGACACACATGCCGCTATCAAGCCGGCACACCTTGGTGCAGGGGCTGATCTGACTCATGGCCGCCTCGGAATCTTCGAAGAAGTTGTTGTACTCCGCACCACAATCGCAAGTTACTCGCCGAGGGTGAGTACGGTTCGTCTGTGCCTGAAACTTCTTCTGAAGGTGTTGCAACCCCCCACGCAAAATTTCCTGGAATGCGAGTTGTCGCTGGTGGCTTTCTCGTGCTCACTACATCGGCCGGGCTCGGCTTTTATGGTCTTGCTGTCTACCTGAATGCGCTCAGTAAAGAGCGAGGTTGGGATATTGCTTCGCTGTCGTTTGGTACCACCGTCTTTTTCGTTGTTGCGGGCGTCACCGGGTTGTGGGTGGCCCGGTTTATTGCCCGCCGTGACGCTCGCCTGGCAGTACTCGGCGGAGGCATTATCGGCGCAGGGTCTTTGTTGGCTCTCGGTCAAATCACTGCGGTCTGGCAGTTGTACGTCGTCTACTGCCTGTACGGCGTCGGGTTCGCAGCCGCAGGTCTCGTGACGGTCACGACCGTCGTGACGAGATGGTTTCATCGTCGGCGAGCGATGGCAATTTCAGTGGCGTCCACGGGTTTATCGGTTGGTGGGGTGCTCATCACCCCTGCTGCGAAATGGTTCGTCGACGAGCAGACGTTGCAGGGTGCCGCGCCGTGGCTCGCATTGGTCTTTTTCGTTGGCACGGTGGTGCCTGGTTGGTTTTTACTGAAGAGCGACCCTGCTGATTCTGGGTTCCTTCCTGACGGTGAACCGGTGGCGCCAGGCGCATCGGCGATGGTGCTGTCAGGAACCCCGTTCGACGTTGCCATGCGAAGCAGATTTTTTCTTGCGGTCACCGTTGGCTACATCTTGTCGTTGGGTTCTCAGGTGGGCGGAATTCAGCAGCTGGTGAAACTCGCTGAAGAACGCACGACGGCGACGACGGCGGCGTTCGCAACGTTGGCGCTTGCGGTGACGTCGATCATCGCCCGACTCGTCGGGGGGAAGGTGTTCCCCAGATTTGCGTTGGGCAGAGTGATTACGGTGCTCTCGTTCTTTCAAATGATCGCGCTTGCTGGACTCGCACTGTCGTACAACACCTGGGTGTTCTTTGCGTTCATCCTTTTCTTTGGAGCGACGGTAGGCAACATCTTGATGTTGCAACCACTGCTTATTGCCGAGCGCTTTGGAGTAAGGGAGTACCCAAAATTGTTTGGCCGAACACAGTTCTTCAGCGTCGTTGGCGTCGCCGGGGGGCCGTGGCTACTCGGGTGGCTTCACGACGTTGCAGGCGGTTATGAGACTGCGTATCTCGTTGCCGCAGGCATGTCGCTTGCCGGAGTATTTGTGTTCTATTTGGGAGGGCCAGCGGAGAACACCAGTGATCACACCGAAGGTTGAGCGACCCTCGGATTAACTGCGCTGAGTGCCGACTTTGAGCTCTTTGAAAGCAACGCCGGTGTCGACGGAAATATCGCGTGGAAGTCCGAGCACGCGGTCACCAATGATGTTGCGCTGAATTTCGTCGGTGCCTCCTGCAATGCCCGATGACAGCGAGCCGATCATGTTGACGGCAAGAGCTTCTTCGTCGCTGCCTTCGCCTTCCCAGGCCGCAGTGGCAGGGCCGGCGATGTTCTGAGCGATCTCTCGGAATCGTTTTGCGATGATCGAGCCGTAGAGCTTGCCGAGCGAGCCGCCAGGCCCAGGAGCCTTACCGGCTTTCATTTCTGCTCGGTTGCGCATCGCTACCATCGATTTTGTTGACTCCATGCAGTAGATCTGCATGAGTTCGTCGCGAACAACCGGGTCACTGATCGAGCCGTTGCGAGTTGCCCACTTCGCAAGCACGTCGTACATCGGCTGAGTGATCTTTCCAGCATTTAGAGAGCCAATTGCGACTCGCTCATACATGAGCATGGCAGTGGCCTGACGCCAACCGTTGTTGTACTCGCCGAGCAAGTTGTCGGCAGGAATGCGTACGTCGGTGAAGAAGACTTCGTTGAAGTGATTGCCGCCGTCGATCTGGTTGATCGGGCGAATTTCGACGCCGGGGCTCTTCAGATCGATGATGAACATCGAAATACCTGCGTGCTTCGGCTGGTCAGGATCTGTTCGAGCGATGATGACTCCGTAATCAGAGACATGAGCGAGGGTGGTCCAGACCTTTTGACCATTGAGGATCCACTCGTCGCCATCTCGTTCGGCCTTGGTTTGAAGGCTTGCCACGTCACTGCCAGCGCCGGGTTCAGAGAACATCTGGCACCAGACCGTCTTCGCTGAGATGTTGTCGGGCATGAACTTGCGCTTCTGCTCATCGGTGCCAAATTCGTTCAGCACGGGCAGGCACATGCCATGGCTGATGACAAGTTCGCCGGTCATCATGGGGAACCCTTGGGCTACCTGTCGGAAGATGCGCTCATGTTCGAGCGTGAGCCCAGCGCCGCCGTACTCCTTTGGAAAGGGTATTCCAGCAAAGCCGGCCTCTGCGAGACGCCCCTGGAACTCTCGGGCTGCACTCAGGTCGCGGCCCTTACCGGAGGAGGTATTTGATTCGAGAAAACTGCGAACCTGGTTTGCAAACTCTTCTGCTTCTTGGGGTGAGAGGGCGGTGCTCATCGATACTCCTTTAAGCGGATGGCCTGATCACACGCTGTCATATCAGGTTGTCATCGGTCTAATCCGGGACGTTACAGATTCGCAATCTCGACTAGGTTGAATACATGTTCAGTGAAGTCAACGGCAAGCTTTCTTCGACATTTGTGTTTGCTGATTTTGATGAGGCCATGGGGTTTGTCAACGCGGTGGCCGAAGTGGCTAATGAGCATGATCATCATCCGGACATTTCCATTTCGTGGAATACCGTTGTGATCGAGTGTTGCACTCACTCAGCAGACGGAGCGATCACCGAACTTGATCATGCGCTGGCAGCGTCAATTTCACAGCTCAAGCACGTAGGAGGGTGAGAGGCATGCACGCCAATGTGCAACGGGTAGTTGATGCGGCGGCAGCACTTGGCCTTGAGGTCTCTCCTCGGACGTTCCCAGACGGCACGCGGACGGCTCAAGAGGCCGCGGATGCAATCGGGGTCGAGCTTGGTCAGATTGTGAAGAGCCTTATTTTCGGGGTCGATGGGGAGATTGTTCTTGCGTACGTGAGTGGTGCCAACCAGCTCGATGAAACGAAGTTGGCCGAGGCGGCTGGCGGCGTCATGTGCCAGCGAGTTGATGCAGATGTGGTGAGGTCTGCAACTGGGTTTCCGATAGGTGGCGTGCCGCCTTTTGGGCATGCAACGCCACTACGGATCTTTATCGACCCTGATCTCTTGCAACATCACGAGGTTTGGGCTGCTGCTGGTACGTGGCATGACGTGTTTGGCATCGAGCCACACAAGTTGGTGGAAGCCAGCGGGGGAGCGGTCATTGACCTCAAGCGAAGTTAAGCGTCTCTAGAGATCAACCTCACCTGAAAGGCACACTGCGACATTTCCTCCCACCCAGACGTCACCGCCCTCGTCGACGTCGACAGACACGACCCCGTTTCGCCCGACAGCTTTTCCTTGACAGACGCGATATGGCGCAGAGAATCGGCCCGAGGCGATCATCCATTGTGCAAGTGAGGCATTCAGACTTCCCGTCACAGGGTCTTCCATAGTGATGCCATGTGACGAATAGAACGCCCTGACCTCGTAGGCGAATGGAGAACCGGGCGGGTAGGCGCCCGCAACACCGAGACTGAGACCGCTTGTTGGCGATGTGAGTGCCAGCACCTCGTCTGCGGACCCAAGAAGCAGCCCGAGCCAGCCAGGGCCGTTGTCAATCCATTCGGCATCGATGATCGATGAGCGGTGAATCGAAAGTGCTTCTGCGGCTTCAGCAACTACGTGCTCATCGGCAGTACCGCTCCTCATGAGTGGGGGTGCTTTGAACGAGAACACATCATCTTGATGACGAATTTCAACAAGACCCACCTCGCACTCCTGAACGAGGTCAGCACTCGCTCGCAAGTGGCCTTGAGTCGTCAGCCATGCCGCAGCAGATCCGAGCGTGGGGTGACCCGCAAACGGTAGCTCCTCGGTTGGGGTGAAGATCCTCACTCGATAGTCGGCATCAGCGTGCGTGGGCGACAACAGAAAGGTGGTTTCAGAGAGGTTGGTCCAGTGCGCGAATGCCTGCATTTCAGCGGTCGTGAGACCCTCGGCATCAATGACAACTGCGAGTGGATTTCCCTCATAGGGGTGCTCACCAAACACATCAACTTGTAGAAATCGCCGTCTCACCGATGAGAGTCTCCCATATGCGTCGGTCGATGGCCGGCTGAGCTACTCGAGGCAACTGATGATGCCAGGGGCGGAGAGTTACCGTCGGGCGTTGGATGCGATCAACGGTGCATGCGAGAATGAGGAACGTTCTACGAGAGTCATCGAGAACAGTGACCAAAAGGGGAGGGCTCGTGGGGGCTTCAGGAAGTGAACGAATCGCACCCGGATTTCATGAGCATGCAATCGAGACGATGGAGCGAGCCGAACTTGAAGCGCTGCAGCTGCAGCGTCTTGCAGCCACTGTCGATGTCGTCAAAGAGCGTGTGCCTGCGTTCCGCGAGCGATTGGCCAACGTGCCGACCCCGGCGTCGCTTGACGGCATTCGTGACATTCCCTTCACAAAGAAGAGCGACCTGAGAGACAACTACCCGTTCGGCCTATTTGCAGTGCCGCGCAACGAGGTGCAGCGAGTTCATGCGAGCAGTGGCACGACGGGCAAACCAACCGTCGTTGGGTACACCGCTGAAGACCTGTCGATGTGGGCGCGATGTGTTGCTCGCTGTCTGCGGGGCGCCGGCATTGAGCCCGGATGGATGTTGCACAACGCGTACGGATACGGGCTGTTCACCGGCGGTCTTGGTTTGCATGCTGGTGCAGAGGAGGCCGGAATTTCAGTGGTTCCGGTGTCGGGCGGTAACACCGAGCGGCAACTCATGCTCATCGAAGATTTCGCTCCTGAGTCGATCTGTTGCACCCCGTCGTACGCGTTAACCCTCGCCGAGCAACTGCCAGAGAACAATTCGCTCCGAGTCGGTGTGCTCGGTGCCGAACCATGGTCAGAACTCATGCGTCAACAGATCGAAGAGAAACTGTCGATGATCGCGGTCAACATCTACGGGTTGTCGGAGGTCATTGGCCCAGGTGTTGCGTGCGAAACCGCAGACCGCTCGGGTCTCCTCGTCATGGAAGACCACTTTTACCCAGAGATCGTGCATCCCGACACCGGTGAGGTGCTTGATGAGGGCGAAGTAGGAGTATTGGTGCTCACCTCGCTGACGAAACAGGCATTTCCGATTCTGCGCTACTGGACTGGTGACCTCTGCTCAATGACTCGTGAGCCCTCACCCTGTGGCCGGACGCACGCACGCATTTCGTCGATCGTTGGTCGAAGCGATGACATGATCGTCATTCGAGGCGTCAACGTGTATCCGAGCCAAGTGGAACACGCGCTTCTCGGCGTTGATCTGGCAGCACCTCATTTCAGGCTCGTCGTTACGAGAGATGGCACGCTTGACAATCTCACCGTCGAGGTTGAACCGGCTGATGGCGTTGGGTCGGTTGAAGAGGTTGGAAGCTCGCTCGGAGCCAGCGTCTCCGATGCATTGCGGTCTTCTCTTGGCATTGGGGTGGCGGTCACCGTCGCTGACCGTGGTGCGCTTCCTCGTTCCGAGGGCGGCAAATTGTCCCGGGTTGATGACCGTCGTTCGCTGTAGTTGAATCTCGCTCAGCCGCTATTGGGCAGTAGTCTTCGAGCAGGAGGTTGTCGATGAGAACTTGGGCTGATCTTGACGAATTTCAGGCATTTCTTGACGATGGCGGCATGGTCGAAGCCGACGATGACATGCCAGAGGAATACCGGCAGGAGGTCTTCCGATTCATAGAGTTCCATGCCAATTCTGAACTCATGGGTGGTCTCACCGAACGAGACTGGATTCCTCATTCACCAGGGTTGAGGCTGAAGCAGATTTTTCTTGCGAAGACCCAAGACGAAATCGGACACGCCCATCTGCTGTACATGGTTGCCGCGGACATGGGCGTCAAAACCCGTGATGAGATGATGAACGACCTGCTCGCAGGAAAAACCCGCTTCCACAACGTGTTTCACTATCGGGCAGAAACCTGGGCAGACCAGATAGCCATTGCGTTCTTGGTCGATGCGGCTGCCTTCGCAAGTCAGCGAGCAGTATTCGCAAAGTGCACGTATGGCCCTTATAAGCGGATTCTCCGTCGGATTGTTGGCGAAGAGGGATTCCACATGCGCCACGGTGAAGAGATGTTGCTGAAAATGGCGTCGGGCTCACAGGTGCAACGCGATCTATTCCAAGCAGCTCTTGAACGTTGGTGGTGGCCTGCTGTTCAGCTGTTTGGGCCTGATTCACCACCAGATGATCCGTTGCTCAAGTGGTACATAAAGAGCGAACGCAACGAGGTCTTGCGGCACGCCTACGTGCAAAAGTATGTGCCGTTACTTCAAGGGTATGGATTTACCGTTCCTGACGACGGCCTGCATCAAGACCCCGACACCGGTGAGTGGATGATGAGCGAGATTGATTGGGCGCCGTTGAAGGCGACCTTTTCAAATGCGGGTCCAGATTCTGCCCGCCGTCTTGCAAATGCCGTTCGGAACCATGCGGAGAGCGCGTGGTTCCGAGAATCAATCGGTGTATCGGCGTGACAGCGGCACGCACTGCCGTCACACCAGAGATGGTGCGGTCTGCGTTGATGCGCGTGATGGACCCAGAATACGGAACGCTCTCAATTGTTGACCTAGGCATCGTTGACGATGTTGCCGTAGACGACGAACGGGTGTCGGTTACGCTGCTGCCGACAATGGCAGGCTGCCCGGCCCGAGAGGTGATCGAATCAGATGTACGCACAGCCCTTTACACCCAAGGGCTTAGCGAGGTTGAGGTGGTGTGGCGACTCGACGGCAGTTGGGTGCCGAGCATGTTGTCGCCGTTAGCGGTCGATCAACTTGGCCGTGAGTTCTCAATAGCAATTCGCCGTGATGGTGCGTTGCCGACGTGCCCGGTATGTGAAAAGCCATCGCTTCGCGAGGTGAGCCCGGTGGGTCCGACGCGATGTCGAGCGGTTGCATGGTGTGATGCCTGCCGAAACGTTGTCGAGGTTGTGGGATGACAGCGTCACAGATTTACGAGGTCTTTTTGAAAGCCGACGGGAAGAGCGAATTTCGTCATGTTGGTGCCCTTGGAGCCGCCGATAACGAGATGGCATTGCTCCTTGCCCGCGAGTGCTACTGCCGCCGAGCAGAGGGTGAACAGATTTGGGTAGTTCGCCGGGACGACATCTCGTCTGCAGACTCGTCTGAAACCGCGCCAAACCGCAACAAATCGCATCGACATAATGATGGAAAGCTTGTTGCGGAGCACCGACGGCAACTGCGAGAAGGCTCGTGACACTCACATCGATTGATGATGGCGCACGGGAGTACCTGTTGGCGCTTGCCGATGATGAGCACATGATGGGCAGCCACCTTGCATGGTGGATCGGCATTGCGCCGTTTTTAGAAGAAGACCTCTCTCTGTGCTCGATTGCCCAAGACGAACTCGGGCACGCCATTGCGGTATACGAACTACTCGTTGACGATGTCGATCACTTTGCGCTTCGGCGCCAACCGTCTGAATATCGCTCCTGTTCGTTTGTGGAGATGGCGTTGCCGCAATGGGAAGACACATTGATACGTCACTGGCTGTACGACGTCGGCGAACAGATTCGTTGGAATGCACTTGTCGACTCGTCAGTACCTGAACTGTCATCGATCGCTCAGCGCGCACTTGCCGAGGAGTCGTTCCATCGTTCACATTCAACGTTGCTGCTTCGGCGTTCGTTGTCGGGCAGCGAAGAGGCTCGACAGCGCCTCGTGTCGAGCATGGAGTCATTGCTCCCTCAGTCGATGACAATGTGGTCGCCGGTTACCGGGGAAGTAGATGCTCTTGCAGGTGGCGTCACCTCGCTGTCGTCGAGTGACGCTGAAACTGCGTATAGCGAAGCGGTACAAGCTGATCTGAACGAGTGGGGAATCTCACTGAATTGGGCCCCCACGTCGGCGCCACATAATGATCGTGTTGCCCGAGTAGAAGGTTTCGACGAATTCCACGCGTCGCTCAACCTTGTGCTCGACCTTGATCCTGAAACCGAGTGGTAGGAGACGCACATGTCTGCAGTTGAACTCATAGTTGATGGCTCGATGGCAGAGCTCATCATGAAGCGCCCCGAGGTGCTTAACAGCCTTGACGAACAGGCTGTCGAAGAAATGCTGGGAGCGTTACGGGAGGCAGAAGCGAGCGGAGTTCGCGGCTTGTTATTGCGAGGGGAGGGGCGAGGGTTCTCTGCCGGACGCGACCTCTCCACGGCATCTCCCCTTACCGAAGATGCGTACGCGATTTTGTCGGGGGTGTTCAACCCCTTAATCGCACAGTTACGAAATCTGCCGATCCCGACGGTGGCCGCTGTGCACGGCCCCTGTCTCGGTGTCGGGTTTGGTCTTGCAATGGCCTGCGACGTCGTCCTCGCTGCCCGGAAATCAACACTTGGTTCGCCATTTGCCAATATCGGATGCGTCCTTGACTCGGGTGGCCACCTTGCGTTGGTGCATCGTGTCGGCGCGCATCGAGCACTAGAACTCATCTACACCGCAGAGTTGATCAACGGTGAGCGTGCCGAGCAGATCGGCCTCGTCAACCGGGTTGTCGATGACGAGGCTCTTGTCGACACCGCCCGAGAGATGGTGATGTCAATCGCGAAGGGGCCGACACAGGCACTTCTCGAATCGAAGCGGATTATTTCGGGCATCATCGATGACGGCAGCGGGCTTGCTGAGGTGCTCGAAGCGGAGGCCGCTGCGCAGGGACGCATGGCGGGCACTCCCGATTATGTCGAGGGCATCACTGCATTTTTAGAGAAGCGCAAGCCAACCTTTAACGGCCCAGCCTGAATCACTTGCGAAGCTGCTGTGTGCGGCCCCGGAAAATAGCGACAGGCTCGTCGTTTCCATCAGTGACGGTGATGGTCCATCGAGCTTGACGTCCTGATGCGTATTGGCAGGTTGCGGTTGCTCTCACGGTGTCGTTCATCTCGACAGGCTTAAGCCAGTCGATATGTGCTGACGAAGCAAGGGCAGTGCCATCTTCAACCGAGCTGGCAAGTGACATCGCAACGTCGGCGATCATGAAGATGTATGCGCCGTGCCCGATGTTGTAGGCGTTGCACATCGACGGTTGTATCGGCATTGACACGACTGTGCAGTCGTCAGAGATGGATTCAACAGTGATGTTTCGATCTGCGATGACCGGGTCGCTCGCTGCGAGTGATCTCGCATGTTCGCTTCGGCTCATGCGGTGAACGGTGCGCCATCGAATCGATCGATATTGGCGAAGTCTTCCACCGGGTTCCGCTTCAATTTGGTGAGCTGTTTCACCGGGTGGCCAAGTGGAACCATGGCGGCAACGGCATAGTGCTCTGGAAGGCCAAGAAGTTGTTGAACTTCGGCCTCTGCGTATGAAAGGTATGTCGTGAGTACTCCTGCGAGACCCTCGTCTCGGGCGGCCAGCAGAATGTTCCACACGAAGGGATAAATCGATGCCCCACTAATCACGCCGACACGATCGAGAATCGAGTCGAAACTGCACACGACGCTGAGGTCAACGGAGACCACGAGCACAGCAGGCGCTTCAACCATCTCATTGACGCCAGGAAAATCTTTGTCGATCGAGCGTTCTGCTTCGAGGTCGATCGCAGAAGGAACGATGGTGTTCCACGGGGCCTCTCCGGCAGCGACCTGAGCGACGTATTGATTGGTGGCCGGTTTGATGAGTGGCTTGAATTGTTCACGGATTGCGCGGTCTTTCACCACCGTGACATGCCAACCTTGACGGTTTCCACCATTTGGGGCGAAGCGGGCGTTGTCGAGAATTCGGTAGATCGTTGCGTCGTCAACGGGCTCGTCAGTCCATTGGCGGCAAGAAAATGTGGTGCGCATTACCTCGGAAAGTTCCATAGACAAACGGTAGCCGTTGTCACGGTCTGTCGAACTGCCGAGGATGCGCATCACCGCACCGTGGGCAGGAGATGTGATCCGCAGACGTCACAAAACGACGACGGAGCGCAGAAACAACGTCGACACTCCACACTGTCTCGAGACCAACGTCTGCACATGCGGCGCACATGAACCAAAAGGTATGTGGTTCATCGCTCGTCGCAACGCCGACTTGCTGTGCAGACTGAAGAGCGTCGTTCATCAGCAATGGTTGCCGAGTTCGTGCCACTCTTCACGAAGAAGAGAGAACATCGCGCTATCGCGAAAGCCCCCATCACTTGCGGGCATATGACGACGAAGGATTCCGTCAAAGGTGGCTCCGGCACGTTCAATGTTCCGGCGCGACCGCTCATTTCGAGCGTCGGTTTTCAGCGTGATGCGTTCAACACCCAATACGTCAAAGGCATAGTTGAACATGAGCACCTTTGCTTCTGCATTAATGCCAGTGCGTTGCGCCTCTGCGATGAGCCAGGTATAGCCAACTTCGATAGCAATCGGCGTTGGCCGTGGTTGCTCGTCGATCGGATGCCAATATTCGGCGAGCATGAAACGGGTGCTGCCAACGAGTCGGTCATCTGATCGGCGAATCGTGGCAAATGCAAGCCCTTCGCCTCGCTCGTACTGTTCTTGCGCGGTCGTGATGTAGTGCTCGACTGATTGCGCATTTGCCTCTGGCACGGTCGTGAGCCCGAAGGTCGACCGGTTCGTTGACGCTGCTGCCACCATTGCAGCGGTGTGATCAAGTGTGAGCGGCTCGAGCCGCACAAGCTCACCTTCTAACGCAACGGGATCAAGGGGAGGCATCACTTCATGACATCCATTCTGCGATGGATTGCTCAGCATCGGAGCCTGCCGCATAGCTCGCTTTCACCGCAGCAGCATCTTCAGGGAGGCGGTTTTGGCTGGCTTTTGCTTTGCCTGTGATTTCAGAAACGACCAGTTCGACGCTCGCGATCGCCTTTCGCTGGGCCTCAATGAATTCTGCAGGGGCGTCCGAAACGGCCCACGGCTCATCTGACTCCCGCTCGTGATGGTCGGTGAGCATGTTGAGGAGCGCTTCCTCATCAGTGTCTGACAGCATTTGGAGCGTTCCGCGAACCTCAACTGTCACGTAATTCCACGTTGGTACGACCTTTCCATCCACCTGCTTCGACGGGTAGAGCGATGGTGAAACATAGGCGTCAGCAAGGTGCACAATGAGAAGGCAGTCTGGTGCGTCGCCCGCCACCTTCCAGTGGGAATTGGCTTTTGCAAAATGCGCCCAAATCCGCACGCCGTCCGGGCTCGACTGCACAATAAATGGCAAAAAGGTCGACTGGATGTTGCCCTCATTTGCGGTCACGAAGTAGCCGGCACCTACGTTGCGCATCACGTCAAGCGCTTCGAGTTCCGTCATGGTGAATGCCGGAGGAACGTACATGACTGCATCGTAGGCAGAGCGTGACCGCGAGCAGCGTCTGGGCGACGTTCAGAGCACGCCGTCCGGCGTGACAAGATTGGATATGCGCCCGTTCACCCTTGACCCGTTCACCATCGATATCCCTCAGGCTGATATCGACGATCTCCACCGCCGACTAGATGCGACCCGCTGGCCTGAGGCGGAAACTGTTGACGATTGGAGTCAAGGTATTCCTCTCGCCTACGTCAAAGAGCTTGCTGACTATTGGCGGCATTCGTATGACTGGCGCAGTCGAGAGACGCGCATGAATGTCGTTGAGCAGTTCATTACCGAGATTGACGACCTCTCCATCCATTTCATTCACCAGCGTTCCCCAGAACCGAACGCGATGCCACTGCTCATCACCCACGGTTGGCCTGGGTCAATCGTCGAATTTCTCGATGTGATCGGCCCTCTCACCGACCCGGTTGCCCACGGCGGGAAGGCAGAAGATGCATTTCACGTCGTGTGCCCGTCTCTTCCCGGTTACGGATTCTCAGGTAAGCCAATTGCCAGCGGCACCGGAGTTCCAAAGATTGCTGCGCTCTGGGCAACACTGATGGAACGCCTTGGCTACGAGCGCTGGGTTGCACAAGGAGGCGACTGGGGGTCGGCAGTGACAACCCAAATCGGTCGAGATGCCTCATCGCAGCCTGACCACGGGTGCATTGGTATCCACGTCAACATGCCAATCGCGGCACCGACCGAGAAGGCGATGAGCGATCCTGACGAGGGTGACCAAGACGCGTTTGCGGCACTCGATTACTACCAGCAGTGGGACTCTGGCTATTCAAAACAGCAGGCGACTCGCCCTCAGACGTTGGGATACTCTTTGGTTGATTCTCCGGTCGGTCAACTCGCGTGGATCATCGAAAAGTTCTGGGCGTGGACCGATTGCGACGGGCATCCCGAAAACGCCCTCAGCCGTGATGAAATGCTCGACGATGTCATGCTGTACTGGCTCACCGGGACGGGGGCATCATCCGCGCGGCTTTATTGGGAGGGATTTATAAAGGGCCGCGGTGAACCCGTGACGGTTCCGTCTGGTATTGCTGCATTTCCAAAAGAAATTTTTCGGCCACCACGGTCGTGGTGCGAGAACTCCTACAACGTCACGCACTGGACAGATATGCCCAGAGGAGGACATTTCGCAGCCCTCGAGCAGCCAGAACTGTATATCGACGACGTGCGAGCGTGTTTCCGCTCGCTACGCCCATAGATCAGACGATTTTGTTGGTGCCTTCGCCCCAGTAGCGGTCGCGGAGGAGGCGCTTGTAGAGCTTGCCGGTCGGAAGTCGAGGCAGCTCAGCTTCGTAATCGATCGAGCGTGGAACCTTCTGGCGTGAAAGATGCTCACGGCAATGCTGTAGCAACTCTTCGGTAAGTTCGTCTCCGGCGGTGATATCTGGCATCACCTGAATGACGGCCTTCACCTCTTCGCCGAGGTCTTCGTTCGGAACGCCGAAGACGGCAGCATCGAAGACTTTCGGGTGGGTGATAAGAAGGTCTTCAATTTCTTGCGGGTAGATGTTCACGCCACCTGAAATGATCATGAACGTCTTTCGATCGGTGAGATACAAAAACCCGTCATCATCGACATAACCGATATCGCCAACCGTGGTCATTGTGCCATCGGGTGAGGTGGACTCTTTTGTCTTTTCAGGATCATCGAGGTAACTGAACTCGGTGCCCGACCCAAACCACAGCGTGCCCGGTGTGCCGTTTGGCAACTCGTTCATCTCATCATCCATGACATGAACTTCGCCGAGAACAATCTTGCCAACAGTGCCAGGGTGTGAGAGCCACTGCTCGCTGTCACATGCGGCAAAACCGAGGCCTTCGGTTGCACCGTAATACTCGTGAATAATTGGGCCCCACCACTCGATCATTTGGTGTTTTACCTTTACCGGGCATGGTGCCGCAGCGTGAACTGCAAATTCAAGCGATGAGAGATCAAACTGCAGACGCTGCTCATCTGACAACTTCAACATACGGGAGAACATCGTCGGTACGAGCTGGGAGTGGCTCACGCTGTAGGTCTCGATAAGCCGTAGATAGTCAACCGGGTCGAACTTTTCCATGACGATGACGGTTCCGCCGGCGCGTAGGGTGAGCGATACCGCAGCCTGCGGAGCCGAGTGATAGAGCGGGGCAGGGGAGAGATAGATCATTCCTTCGCGGTACTGCCACAGATTGAGAAGAAATGTGTACAGCGGAAGCATTTCCGCGGGTGGCTGATCTGGGAGCGGTCGAAGAATGCCTTTCGGGCGCCCCGTTGTTCCGGACGAGTACAGCATTGGTGTGCCGAGCGACTCGTCCTCGATAGGTGTTGTGGGCATCGAACCGGTTGCTTCGGCGTAGTCGACCATGCGCGGGTCAGAAATATCGCTTGGTACGCCGCCACACACGAACACTTTGCGCACATCGGGCGCGCCGTCGAGCGCTTCGAGAGCGGTGTGAGCCTTGGAGGTTGATGTCACCAGCACCTCTGAACGTGAGTTTGAGAGGATGTAGGCGAGCTCCTCAGCGGTGAGAAACGAATTCACGCAGGTGTAGTACGAACCGGCGCGTTCCCCTGCTGCACATGACTCCATGTACCACTCATTGTTCTCCATAAAAATCGAGTAGTGGTCAAGGCGCTGCAGGCCCTCGCTGCGCAACACGTGTGCGAGTTGGTTTGCTCGCCCCTCGAACTCGCTGTACGAAATGGTCTTTCCTGTTGATGCCATGATGATGGCGGCTCGCTCAGGATTATTGATCGCGTGTTGGTCGAGATACATCGTTGCCTCCGTTCAGACGTCCCCAGCGTAGACAACGCGCATAAGGCGGAAATATTTGGAGACCGAGCAGAGCCAGACCCAAGGGGTGCGACCGTGCGAGCTGCAACTTCGATAGGTTCGACCTATGGACATTGCTGTATTTGGATTTGACCCAACTGTTGACGCGCTAGAGAACAGCCTGAGAGAGGCAGCCGAACAAGGCTTTCCTAGTTTTTGGATGCCACAGATTTTTGGCATGGATGCGCTCACCGCAATTGCAGTTGCGGCAAAGAACGTGCCGAACATCAGAGTTGGCACCTCAGTAGTTCCCACCTATCCGCGTCACCCGATGGTGCTTGCGCAGCAGGCTCTCACCACTCAGTCTGTGATTGGTGGCCGCCTCGAGCTCGGTATTGGGCTCTCGCATCAGCCGGTGGTTGAAGGCATGTGGGGTATCTCGTTCGACAAGCCGGTACGGCACATGTCGGACTATCTCTCCATTCTCACCCCGCTGTTAAACGATCGGCGAGTGTCATATAAGGGCGAATCAATTATCGGGCGCGGCGAGATCACGCCTCCGCCAGCGGACGCCCCTCCTGTGCTCGTTGCGGCACTCGGGCCCCAGATGTTGCGCCTCGCCGGACGCCTCGCAGATGGCACGATCACCTGGATGACAGGCCCAGAAACCATTCGTACGTTGACAGCACCAACGATTTCTGAAGCAGCTGAAGAAGCCGGCCGGCCGGCCCCTCAGGTGGCGATGGGCCTTCCCGTCTGCGTGACGTCAGACGTTGATGCGGCCCGTGAACGAGCCGATCGTGATTACGCCATTTATGGTCAGCTGCCGTCGTATCGAGCAATGCTCGACCGCGAAGGTGCCGCAACCCCAGCCGATGTCGCAATTATCGGCGATGCCGGCGAGGTCGCTGACCGGATCCGAGCGCTCGCAGATTGCGGTGTGACAACGTTTGCCGCCTCGGCGTTTGGCTCAGCTGATGAACTTGCAGCGACCCGCGAAGTGATGATCAGCCTGCTGTGAAGCCAACGGCTTGTCGTACTCAGTCGTCAGGCTGATTCATCGACGCAACAAGCGTTTCACGGTCAACGGTAATGAAGACCGAGTGTGCCTCGGCAACGAGTTGGCCGGTCTCAACGACCGTGAGCTCGCCGGTCATGATCACCTTTCGGCCATTTTGCTCGCCGGCTCGAACCCGACAGGCAAGTCGGGTGTGAAGGGGAGTTCCTGCCCGGTAGGTGATCGTCAACTGGCCGGTGAACGCGGTGATGTTGATGACGCCTTGAACAAACCCAAAAATGTCGTCGAACAGGGCGGCGACCACTCCGCCATGAGAACGTCCGGGGGCGCCTTCATGGGCGGCTCTCAACGTTACATAGGCAATGAGATCATCACCCTCACGGTGGATCTCGGTGTCAAGCCCCCACGGCGATGCATTTCCTGAAACCGGTCGGTCTGGGTAGGTCTCGCCGATTGGGCCCTCGTCGTAGGTGTACGAGCGATGGTCGCCAAACGTTGCTGGATCGCGCCGTCGAACATCGCCGTTATCGAACTGGGTGATTAACGCCTCAAGTCGTGATGCTGCTTCGTTGAGGAAGTCTGCATCTGCATGGTGCCCGGCAAATGAATGGCCAAGGTCTCTAATCGCTTGGCCAACTCGGGCACGGCCTGCAAGAACGTCGTCAGAGTCGATTGGGGTCACAACGAGAGAATGTCAGGTTGGAGCGGACGGTTCGAAATCCGGCTTACGCGGACTCGAGGGCTTGGCTCAGCGTGTTCCATGCAAGGACCGCGCACTTGATGCGAACCGGAAATTTCACGACCCCCTGCAGGGCTTCGAGGTCACCAAGTGCCGGGGCTTCACCGGGCTCGTCATGGTGGTGATCTTCGATCGACATCATGTGCTTGAAATGATGGATGAGTGCTTCGGCCTCAGCAAGGGTTCGGCCCCTGATGGCCTGGGTCATCATCGATGCTGAACTCTGTGAGATCGAGCAGCCTTGGCCGTTCGTTTTGATCTCACTCACCACTCCGTCTTCGACGAGCACGTACAGCGTGATTTCGTCACCGCAGAGCGGGTTATGGCCGTCGGCTGAGATTGCGGGCGGAGTCTCAAGTTCACCACGATTTCGTGGATTTCGATAGTGGTCGAGGATGATTTCTCGGTAGAGGTCTTCAAGTCCTGGCATCGTTCGTTGATTCCTCGTTCACAGTCCAAAGATGTCGTCTGCGCTGGTGAGCGCATCAGCGAGGATATCGACATCGTTCGTGTCGTTGTACAGATAGAGGCTGGCGCGAACAGTTGCATGGGCCTCAATGATTCGCATGAGAGGTTTTGCGCAGTGGTGGCCGGCGCGGACGCAAACATTCTTTTCGTCAAGGATCTGGCTGACGTCATGGGGGTGGAGGTCACGGAATGCGAAGCTGAGCACGCCTCCTCGTTCTTCAATGTTTCGGGGGCCATGAATGACGATGTCTGAGCCGAAACGCTCGGTCAGGGTGTCAAGTGCGTACTGCGTGAGTTCCATCTCGTGCTGTCGAATTTCTGCCATTCCAATTGATGAGAGATATTCGACGGCGGCTCCAAGGCCAATCGCCTCGATGATCGGGGGAGTGCCGGCCTCAAACTTTGCGGGTACCGGGGCACACGAGAAGGTGTCGAGTCGAACGTCGTCGATCATGTTGCCTCCCCCCATGAGAGGAGGAAGTTGATCGAGGATGTCTGGTCGGCCCCACAGCACGCCGATTCCTGATGGTCCGAGCATTTTGTGTCCGGAGAAAGCAATGAGATCAGCCCCCATTGCCTGCACATCGGTTACCGCATGCGGCACAGACTGGCACGCATCGACCATGACGGTTGCTCCAGCAGCGTGTGACCGATCGACAATTTCACGAACCGGGTTCATCGTGCCCAGCACATTGCTCATCGCAGTAAACGACACGACCGAAGCACCGTCGATGATGTTGTCGAGGTCGCTGAGGTCGAGTCGGCCATCGTCGGTCAGCGGGATCCAGCGAATCTCGATGCCACGTTCCGTGGCCATCATTTGCCAGGGGACAATGTTCGCGTGATGCTCCATGTGGGTGAGCACCACGACGTCACCTTGTTGCAGTCGTTGACGTGACCAGCCCTGCGCAAACAGATTGAGTGACTCGGTTGCATTCTTGGTGAAGACAACTTCGTCTGGCGAACCTGCGTTAATGAAGTTGGCGATAAGTGTTCGCGCGTTCTCGTACGCGTCGGTTGCGGCAGCTGCCATTCGGTATGCGCTTCGGTTGATCGGCGCATACGACTGTTCGGTGAAGTGCTGCATCGCCTCAATGACTGCCGTTGGTTTTTGAGAGGTGTTGGCAGAATCGAGGTACACCACGGGGGAGCCTTCGATACTTCGCTGAAGGTGCGGAAAATCGTTGCGAATACGAGCAAGATCGAACATCTCAAGCCCTCGTCTGGGCACGCAATGCCTCGTAGCCGTCGCGCTCGAGTTTCTCCGCAAGTTCGAGGCCGCCCGATTCAACGATTCGGCCGTCGACCATGATGTGAACGACGTCAGGCTGCACTTCATCGAGGAGGCGCTGGTAGTGGGTGATCATCACGATGCCCATCGCTGGGCGATCATTTCGAACTTCGCGAATTCCAGCGGCAACGATGCGCAGGGCATCGATGTCAAGGCCGGAGTCGGTTTCGTCGAGAATCGCAATCTCTGGTTCGAGAAGCGCCATCTGCATGATTTCGTTGCGCTTCTTTTCACCGCCTGAGAAGCCTTCGTTGAGGTAGCGGTCGACGAATGAGGAATCCATTCCGAGACGCTGCATCCACTCCATCGCAGCGAGCCGCAACTCGAGGACCGAAAGGTCAATGCCCTTGCGGGCTGAGAGTGCCTGGCGCAAAAACTGGATGACGGATACGCCTTGGATTTCTTGCGGGTATTGGAATGCGAGAAACATCCCGGCTTTTGCTCGCTCATCTGGAGAGTCGTCGAGCACCGACTGGCCGAGCAACTTGATATCGCCACCAGTGACTTCGTATTCGGGAGAGCCGAGCAGGGTGTTGCCGAGCGTCGATTTGCCGCAACCATTCGGGCCCATAATTGCGTGTACTTCGCCGGGAAGAACGGTGAGGTTAAGCCCTCGAAGGATCTCGCCAGTTGACTCTGCTGCATCGCCAGCAGGACGAGCGCTGAGATCAGAAATGTCGAGGAGCGGCGCCGTGGTCTCAGGTGACTGGGACATGGTCACAGTGTAGAACCCACTCAGGAATTAGCACTGTCCTCGTAGGGGAAATTCAGTGTGGCAGGGGTCTCAACCTGCTGACAGCGCCTTCCACAGCGCTGGGTATGACCGGTACTCGTAGGCGTCAAAGATGTAGCCCGATTCTTTGAGTGCTCGGTGGTACTTCGGCAGGCTCCGGAATGGCACCCCCGAATCGACGTGATGGGCGAGGTGATAGCCGAGATGGTATGGCGCCATGAAGAAACGGGTGATGGGGTCCATGCGTACACAGTGCGTGGTGATTCGACGGTCACTTGATGCCGCAAGGCCGCCATGTTCTGCGATGGAGCGAAACCGGTTGATGACTCGCCACAGGGTGAGAAACGGCAAAATCCACAACAGCGGGTAGACGAGTGGCTGGCCAGCGAGAATCGAAGCCGCAAAGAGCACGCTGTGCACGGCGAGCATCGATGTCAACACTTTTCGTTGACGCGGGTTCTTCCATCGGCCCGGAGCAAATTGGCTCTTCAGGAGACGGAAGCCAGTTTGGCCTGTGGCGTCTCGAATGAGTTTCCGGCGCATTGACTCTTTCGACACCGGATACCCCTGATAGAGCGGCAGGTCAGGCTCTTCAGGTCCGAACTCACGTCGATGGTGCGCCATGTGCACCCGGCGATATGCATCGGTGGAGACAAGCCCGATGTAGCCCAGGGCCCAGCGCCCAACTGCGTCATTCCATTTTTTGTTGGTGAACAGCAGACGGTGTGCGGCCTCGTGCATCATCGCCGCAAACTGGGCGTGAGCGCGCCCCATGAGGATGAACGCAATCGGCCAGGCCCACCAGCCCAAGTTGACGGCAACAACAATGATTGCGATCGTCTGCGCGTACAGCAGCACAATCGAGAGAGCGTTTCTCACATTGGAGACTTTTCGCAGCTCGGCTCGAAACTCGGGGGTTGGTCGCCCATCGGGGCGAACGAGAGCGGTCGCATTACCCGGACCGAAAAGTTCTGCTGCCGGCGCCATTCCGCCAAGGCGGATGGCCGCTGAACTGTCATAGGCAATCGATGGGCCGTGAGCAACCATGATCTCAGCGTAGTTGTGTTATCGGCGTGCACCGAGTCTGGGTAGCAATCATCATGAGATTGATGTCTCGAGGCTTACCAACCTCGATCGACCCATTCCTGAAGGTGAGGGCGCTCGGTTCCGATGGTGGTGTCGAGGCCGTGCCCCGGAAGGACGATCGTGTCATCGGGAAACGGAAAGAGCAGTTCATCGATCGAGGTGATAATCGTGTTGAAGTCCCCGCCTTCATATTGGGTGGCGCCTGGGCCTCCTGGGAAGAGGGTGTCGCCAGTGAAGAGCAGTGGTGTGCCATCGAGGTGAAACGAGATCGACCCTGGCGTGTGCCCGGGGTTGTGAATTGCGTGAAGGCGAAGTGATCCGAATTCGATGACTTCTTTGTCGTCGATGAGTACGTCGTAGCCCACCTCTTTCAGCATTGGGGCATCGGCTGCGGTGACGGCAACTTCGTAGCCCGCCTCCCGCATTTCGGTTACCGCTCCGATGTGATCGTGATGGCCGTGCGTTTCAAGAATCCGTCTGACTCCGAGTGCTTGAGAGAGTTCGAGGAGGCGCTCATGTTCATTGGCTGCATCGATAAGGACTGCCTCGCCGGTCGCCGTGCAGCGAACGATGAAGACGTTGTTGTCGTACGACCCGACGACGAGTTTGTGAACTTCGACATCTGCATTCGACCAATGAAGTGTGCTCATGGGTTCATTCTTGCCGGTATTCGGTGTGGGTGAGGTGATTGAGAGCGAATGTTGTAGCCCGCGTTCACGTCGACAGCACCTCATAACCGAGGTCGAGAGCCGTCGGAATCTGGTTCGGGTCGAGTGTTGCGTATGTGAGGTTGGAGGGGAGCCTGTCGGCGGCGGCGAAATGAATTGCATCGCTGAGCCGCAGGGGACGCTCTCTCGCCAAGGTTGCGGCCCGTTCGGTGCAGCGAGCATCTAAAGGGACGATGTGGAGGTAATCCCAGGTGAGGCGAACTGCATCTTCAAGGTCGACTCTCGCATAGCGCTCGTCGGTGAGGCGGTCGAGGGCGGGGAGTGCTTCGGTGAGAGCGAGGCCTGATGCAGCGACGACATCGGCGCAGTCAAACGCAGTGAGGATGGCGTCTCTTCCTGCGGTGTCGGTGGCGATGGCAAGAAGAGCGGACGTGTCGAGAAACAGTACGTTCATCCGCGGAGGTCCCGAAGCGCTTGGTCGAGGCGGGTACCTGCCCAGATCCGAACCGGTGTCGGCGGACGCCAATCGGCGGTGCGTCGTGGTGGGATCACGGCGCCCGACGAAATGAGTTGTTCGATGGTGGGGGCGGTCACGCCGAGGGGGCCGAGAACCGCAACGGGTTCACCGCGGTCGGTGATGATGGTTGATTCACCATGCTCGGCTCGACGCAGAAGCGATGCGAATTCGGCTCGAGCGGCGCGAGTCCCAGTTGTGTACATATGTGTACACATTACGATTTGTGACCGCAGGTGTCCAGTCGGCAAACTTCATGACATGAATTTTGCATTTACCGAAGAACAAGACGAACTGCGCTCAACCATCCGGGCCTTCATGGAAGCGAAGAGCTCCGAAGAGGCCGTGCGTGAGCAAATGGAAACCGACAACGGCTTCGACTCCGACGTCTGGACTCAGATGGCAGAACAGATGGGCCTCCAAGGACTCCACATCCCCGAAGAATATGGCGGGTCGGGCTTCGGCTATGTCGAACTCGGCATCGTGCTCGAAGAAATGGGCCGTGCACTTCTCTGCGCACCGTTCTTCTCATCAGTCGTTCTTGCCGCAAACACCCTCATGCAGTCAGGTGACGACGCCGCAAAGTCAGCGCACCTGCCAGGCATCGCAGCAGGCTCAACCATTGCAACCGTTGCGTTCACTGAGCCCAACGGCAAGTGGGACGAAGCAGGCATCACGATGGAAGCATCGGGTTCCGGCTCAGACGTCACCCTGAACGGCACGAAATCATTCGTTCTTGACGGTCACCTCGCCGACCTCATCATCGTGGCGGCACGCAGTTCTGCTGGCGTCAGCCTCTACACCGTTGCAGGCGATGCCGCAGGCCTCACCCGCACCGCTTTGTCAACGATGGACCAAACCCGCCGTCAGGCCAAGCTCGAGTTCTCAAACACTCCAGCGACCCTGCTCGGTTCAGAAGGCAAAGGCTGGGACATCCTCTCAACCGTGCTTGACCTCGCCGCAATCGGTCTCGCCGCAGAGCAGGTCGGGGGAGCGCAATTCGTGCTCGAAATGGCAGTGCAGTACGCAAAAGACCGTGTGCAGTTCGGACGTCCCATCGGCTCGTTCCAGGCCATCAAGCACAAGTGCGCCGACATGCTCCTCGAGGTCGAATCAGCGAAATCAGCCGCGTACTACGGCCTCTGGTGTGCAAGCGAAATGAACGAAGAACTCCCTTCGGTCGCATCGCTCGCGAAGGCGTACTGCTCAGAGGCGTATTTCCACGCCACGGCGGAGAACATTCAGATTCACGGCGGTATCGGCTTCACCTGGGAGCACCCCGCACACCTCTACTTCAAGCGTGCGAAGTCATCAGAGCTGCTGTTCGGTGATCCGACATATCACCGCGAGCTTCTCGCCCAGCGGATCGGAATCTGATTACGCTCCATCTGCCTCCAACACGGTGGCAGTAATAGTCTGAAGGCGTGGATCTCACCCTCGGAATCTTCGTAGTTCTAGCGGCGGTCGCGATATTTGCGATCGCCGCTGGCGCGATCGGACGCGAAGCACATCGGCTTGATGCGATTGCCCCCCGAGCGGTGTACACCCTCGACGAGGCAGTCGATTTCGTCGCCGACCGAATTCCAGAACGCAGTCAGGCTCGGCTCACCCCTGCAGAAGTCGAATCGCTTCTCATTGCTCATATCAATTGGCTTCACGCCCAGGGCCTTGCACCTGACCGAGTGATTGACCAACGGCAGAACATTGATTCGACCCTCATCGTCTCTGATGAAGCATTGATTGCTCACCTCATGATGGTTGCCGCCGACACAGGCATCGAACTGCTCGACGACGTCGACATCGTTGAGGTGGTCGACGCCCACCTCAGTTACTTTGACGCGATCGGGGCTGTCGGGCCGACGGCTCCGCCAGACGATGTCATTTGACAACCCAACTCTGACCCCAATCATTGGGTAGCGTGTCAGGCATGGAACGTCCGGTCAGGTTTGAGCACACCCGCTTTCTCGGCGACAAGCGCACCCAGCTTGTGTACGACCTTGACGAATGGACCGATGAATCCGTCATCGATGACATCATGACAGAGGAAACAGGGCTGTGCTTCGGCCCGGACACTCTCGCTGAAGCACGAAACCGCGGGTACACACTGGCCGCTCCCGGAATGACACGGCGGCACCGCAAACCACGGGCATAGCGGTACCAGCGATGGAGGACAGCTTCGACAGTGGTCGAGAGCGACTTGCTTGCCATCTAACGCTTCCATCGAACGTAGACGACAACACTCCGGGCCTTATATTGTGCCACGGCTTTCCGATCGGCCCGCTTGATGCTCGTCGTTCCGCAGGCACCTTCCCTGAACTCATAGATCGACTCGCCCACGAGGTCGAGTACGTCGCAATGGCATTCACGTTTCGTGGTTGTGGCGCGTCGACCGGTGACTTCTCGTTGCAGGGATGGATGGACGACCTCAGAAATGCCGTTGATCACATGGTGAAATCGACCGGGGTTCGACGGGTCGTGCTCATCGGAACGAATACCGGTGGATCACTCGTCATTTGTGAAGCCGCCGACGACCCCCGAGTTCATGCGGCAGCACTCCTCTCGCCTCGCGCAGATTTCGATGATTGGGCCGAGCATCCACGCCGATTCTTAGAACACGCACGGCAAATTGGAGCAATTCGTACGCCGGGCTTCCCATCTTCGCTTGACGAATGGAGCCGAGCATTCCGTCGCTTTCGGCCATCGGTGGCTGCACGCCGATTTGCCCCGAGACCCCTGCTCGTTCTTCACGGAGATGACGACCCGAGCGTGCCGGTGAGCGATGCACGTCAGCTTGCACAATCACACGGAAATGCAGAACTCAACGTGCTTGCTGGCGCCGGTCACCGCCTCCGTCACGACCCGAGAGCGGTAGCGATCCTTTCTGGATGGCTTGACCGCGTTCGTTGACGGCCTTACACCACGTATGGGTTCGGGGCGTCACTGTCGATGTCGTACCGCTTGATCGCATCTTCGACGACGTCTGCTGACACTTTGCCGTCGTTTAACAACGCGCTGAGCGTGCTGACGACAATGTGTCCGGCATCGACCTCGAAGTAGCGGCGGAGCGCTTCACGGGTGTCGCTTCGGCCCATGCCGTCAGTACCAAGCACGTTGAAACGACGACCTTCGGGGACAAACGGCAAGATCTGCTCGGGCACCGCCCGCATGAAATCGCTGACGGCTGTGATCGGCCCAGATGAATCGTTGAGCAACTGAGTGACCAGCGGTTCTTCCGGCGGTGCCGACGGATGCAACCTGTTGGAGCGTTCAACCTCAAGTGCTTGCTCGCGGAGACGTTTATAACTTGTCGCAGACCAGAGTTCGGCAGCAACGTCGTAGTGATTGGCGAGTTCGTTGGCGGCAATGGTTGCCGCTTGGTGTGAAATTCCCGAAAAGACGATGGTTGCTGAATGGGTCTTCCCCTGTGGCGCCGGCCTCCAGCGGTAGAGACCGCGAACTGCGCCACGCTCAAACTCTTCAGAAGTTTCAGGGTGGTCGGGGAGCGCAGGCATTGGATAGTTCTCGTTGTACAACGTGATGTAGTAGATGACATCGCGCTCAGATTCGGGGGTATCTGGGCCGTACATACGGTTGATGCCATCTTTGACGATGGCTCCAAGTTCGTACGCAAATGCGGGGTCATAAGCCTGCACTGCGGGCACCGTCGAGGCCAGCACGAGGCTGTGCCCGTCTTGGTGTTGTAGTCCCTCTCCGAGCAGCGTGGTGCGGCCAGCGGTGGCGCCCATGAGGAATCCTCGGACACGAGCGTCTGCGGCCTGCCAGATGAGATCGCCAACCCGTTGGAATCCAAACATCGAATAGAACGTGTAAAACGGAATCATGGGCACGCCACGGGTGGCGTAGCTCGATCCGGCAGCGATGAAGCTTGCAAGCGAACCAGCTTCGGTGATGCCCTCTTCAAGAATTTGGCCATCGGAGTCTTCCGAATACGAGAGCAACAGGTCGTGGTCGACCGGTTCATATTTTTGGCCCTGAGATGCGTAGATCTCGAGTTCTCGGAAGAGTGCATCCATACCAAAGGTTCGAGCCTCGTCGGGAATGATCGGAACCACGCGCCGGCCAATGTTTTCGTCACGGCACAGACTGCGCAACAACCGGGTGAACCCCATTGTCGTGCTCACCGGCAACTCTCCAGACCCCATCCGGAGTTCTTGGAAGACCTCGTCAGCAGGCAGCGAAAGTGGTCGTTTTACTGCCACTCGTCGGGTTGGCATCACCCCGCCGAGCGCCTTTCGGCGTTCCATCATGTACTGGTATTCGATCGAGTCTTCGCTTGGCCTGAAGTACGGAGGGTCGTCTTCTTCAAGTGATTCAGACGGAATTTCGTCATGAAGATGGAGACGATCGCGCAGTTCGAGTAACTGGTCGCGGGTCATCTTTTTGATCTGGTGGGTTGCGTTACGACCCTCGAAGCCCGGCCCCAACGTCCATCCTTTGACGGTCTTACAGAGAATGACCGTCGGTCGGCCACTACCGAGGTTTTCGGTGGCTGCCTTGTAGGCGGCGAAAAGTTTTTGGTAGTCGTGGCCACCACGGGGCAGATTTCGGAGTTCGTCGTCTGAAAGGTGGGAGACCATCTGCCGCAGGCGAGGGTCTGGTCCGAAAAAGTTTTCGCGAATGTAGTTGCCCTCTTCGACGGCGTAGCGCTGGAATTCACCGTCAACGGTGGTGTTCATTTGGTTGAGAAGAACACCGTCTTTATCTTGAGCCAACAGTTCATCCCATTTCGAGCCCCAGATGACTTTGATGACGTTCCAGCCGGCTCCGCGGAACACCGCTTCAAGTTCTTGGATGATTTTTCCGTTGCCTCGAACCGGTCCATCGAGGCGTTGCAGGTTGCAGTTCACCACGAAGATGAGGTTGTCGAGTTGCTCGCGGGCGGCGAGCGAGATGGCACCCAAGGTTTCAGGCTCGTCGGTCTCGCCATCACCAAGGAACGCCCACACTCTGCTGTTTGAGGTGTCGTCCATCTGCCGGTTCATGAGGTACCGGTTGAATCGTGCGTGGTAGAGAGCGGTGATCGGGCCGAGGCCCATCGAGACTGTGGGGAATTCCCAGAAATCTGGCATGAGTCGCGGGTGAGGGTAGCTCGACAACCCTCTGCCGTCTCGACCGATCTCGCGACGGAAGTGATCAAGGTCTTCGGCTTCGAGCCGACCTTCGAGAAAGGCTCGTGCGTAGATTCCGGGGGCTGCGTGACCTTGGAAGTACACGTGATCGCCGAGACCTTCGGCGTCTTTGCCACGGAAGAAGTGGTTGAAGCCAATTTCGTAGAGCGAAGCCGATGAGGCAAAGGTTGAGAGGTGGCCACCAATGCCGTCGGCGGCGTTGTTTGCTTTCACCACCATGACAGCGGCGTTCCAGCGAATAAATGCTCTAATGCGACGTTCGATGTGTTCGTCACCAGGGAACCATGGCTGCTGCTCCCGGGGAATGGTGTTGACGTACGGGGTGCTTACCGTTGCTGGGAAGCTGACCTGACGAGCGTTGGCGTGAGCGAGCAGTTTCGACAGGATGAATCGTGCTCTTGTCTTGCCTTTTGAGTC
>CALCBR010000117.1:0-2276 GCA_937897105.1 uncultured Acidimicrobiaceae bacterium
GCCAAAAACTGCCAAGGGACACGAGACGCTGAGACGATCGATGCACGAACTTCAGGCGATCGATCCGACACTTATTTCGGTGACATATGGTGCCGGCGGCGGAGAGCGTGAGCGCTCATTCTCATCGGTCGAGCTCGCCAATGATCACGCTGGCTGCCCTGTCGCTGCGCACCTCACTTGTGTCGGGATGTCCGTCGATGAGGTTCACGCCGTTATCGACCATTATCTCGACCTTGGCATCACTCATATCGTTGCCCTGCGAGGTGACCCCCCTTCAGGAATTGATGCCCCGTACCAGCCCCACCCCAACGGCTTTCAGCAGACCCACCAGCTCGTTGCAGCGGTCATTGAACGAGCGCAACTCCGAGGGCAGTCGGTTACTGTCTCAGTCTCTGCATACCCTGAAAAGCACCCACAATCGCCCACCCTCAGTCATGACATTGACGTCCTTGCGGCAAAAGTTGAGGCCGGTGCAACACGAGCGATGACGCAAATGTTCTTCGATAACTCAACGTTTCTTGCCTTACGCAACCGAATCGCGCAGAGAGGTCTTGAGGTCGACTTGATTCCTGGAATCATGCCCATCCATTCGGTTGAAAAGTCGGTGGCATTCGCCCAGCGATGTGGGGCGAGTATTCCCAGCGAACTCCTCTCACATTTTGCCTCCGCGAAGGGCGATGCTGTCGCAGAGCGCGAACAATCAATTACCTGGACTCAGCGGCAAATTGAAGCCCTTCATGCCGAGGGCATCGATGAGTTTCATCTTTACAGCCTGAACTCGTCGCAATTGCTCTGCGAACTCGTTTCAGCGATCAGAGGAAATCAACATGTCTGAAATCCGAAAGGCGTTCTCTGCAGCGGTCGCTGAACGCATTCTCGTCATCGACGGAGCAATGGGCACCGAAATACAGAGTCGAAATCTCTCGCCAGACGATTTTCGAGGCGACCGTTTCACTCAGCACCCCATCGACCTCACCGGAAACAACGACATACTCGCGCTGACCCGACCCGATGTCATCGGGGATATCCATCGCAGTTACATCGCCGCCGGTGCTCACATCATTTGCACAAATACATTCAATTCAACGCGTATCGCCCAAGCCGATTACGGCACGGAACACATCGTGCGAGATCTCAACTTTGAAGCCGCTCGATTGGCCCGGGCTGCCGTCGATAGCACCTCAGACGACACCATGAGGTTTGTTGCTGGGGCGGTAGGCCCAACAAACCAGACACTGTCAATGTCACCGCGCGTCGAAGACCCGGGATACCGAGCCGTGCACTTCGACGAGATGGCTGCTGCCTACACCGAACAAATCGAAGCCCTTGTCGATGGGGGTGTCGATCTCATTCTTCTTGAAACCATCTTCGACACCTTGAACGCCAAAGCCGCAATCGTTGCAATCAGACGTCTCGAAGACTCCCGCCATATCGACCTACCCATCATGATCTCAGGGACGGTGAGTGATCGCTCCGGTCGAACCCTGTCAGGTCAAACAATGGGGGCCTTCTGGGCCTCGGTGCGCCACAGCCAACCTGTCTCCATCGGTGTGAACTGTGCGTTCGGCGGACACGACATGCGCCCATTCGTTGCCGAGTTATCCGCTCTCGCTGATATTCCGGTTTCGGCATACCCAAATGCCGGGTTACCGAATGCACTTGGTTGCTATGACGAATCACCTGCTGATACCGCCGCCATTGTCGGCGAATATGCAGCGGCTGGCCTCGTGAATGTTGTTGGAGGATGCTGCGGAACTACGCCCGACCACATCGCTGCAATCGCCAATGCGGTTGCGCCGCACCAGCCGCGCATTCCCGTGACCCGCCCTGCTCACCTAGAACTTGCGGGGCTCGAACGCTTCGAGATGACCGACGACATCCCATTTGTCAACATCGGTGAGCGAACGAACGTCTTCGGATCACGAAAGTTTCTCCGCCTCATCAAAGAAGGCAACTACGAAGATGCCCTCATCGGTTCCAATCAGTGGGGCATTTCTGCCGACACTTCCGGCACGATTTACACCGGTGGTGGCATGATCCGCCGCGCGTCCATGAACTCGCACGACTGGATTGGAGCAATCTCCAACTTGGAGTACAACTCTGGCAACTTGCGCGCTTCCGTGGGCCTCGACTTGCGTCGCTACAAGGGCTACCACTACCGTGCCCTCAACAACTTGATGGGCTTTGATGCGTACTACTCAGGTGGCAACCGCAACAACAACGGCCAGATCGTTGAGACCACCATCGAAGCGAGCCCATTCAACAACACCGGCCTC
>CALCBR010000118.1:0-8982 GCA_937897105.1 uncultured Acidimicrobiaceae bacterium
TCTTCACTGCGGATTTCTTGGCTGGGGCTTTCTTTGCAGCCACCTTCTTTGCCGGCGCCTTTTTCGCCGAAGCCGCCTTTTTCGCAGGAGCAGCCTTCTTCACTGCGGATTTCTTGGCTGGGGCTTTCTTTGCAGCCACCTTCTTTGCCGGAGCAGCCTTCTTTGCCGTGGCTTTCTTGGCTGGGGCCTTTTTTGCAGGGGCTTTCTTGGCAGCCGCCTTCTTCGCCGGTGCTTTCTTACTTGATGATGAAGCCATAACTCTCTCCCTTACAGCAGCCCCAGAAGTTACCTGTTTCTAGCGGTGTTCGGTTGCAACGACATGAATTACTTCGTCACCACCAGCAATCTTCATCGAGCTTTCGATTGCAAGTGTTTCACTTTCGACCATTGTTTGATGAGCAGTAAACGCATCTGCAACCACTTCGGAAATCTCCAATGAGAGTGAAATACGGTCGCTCACATCAAGTTCCGCCTCTCGGCGAGCTGTCTGGATTCGACGAATGAGATCGCGAGCAACACCCTCACGCTCCAACTCAGAAGTGACCACAGTGTCGAGCACAACGATTCCGCCCTTACCAGGCAACGTTGCCGCAGCACCTTCTGCATCGGACACCAATCGGAACTCAAACTCACCTTCGACGAGGTCAATACCGCCGACGGTGACCACCCCATCGTCAAATGACCAGTCACCGGCTTTATGAGCACCGATGACTTTCTGAGTATCACCGCCCAAACGCGGCCCAAGCGCCTTCGGCAGCAACACCAACTCCTCAGTTCCGTGGTCGGCAACTCGATCGGTGAGGTCAACCGATTTCACATTGACCTCATCACGCAAAATATCGATATGCGGTTGAACGAGAGAAACATCGGGAGTCGCAAGCGTCGCCGAAGCGAGCGGCAAACGCACGCGCAGCCCCTCTGACTTACGAAGCGACAGCAACGTCGAACAAGCATCTCGCACACGACGCATCCCAATCGCTAATTCAGGATCTCGTGGAAGGTCTTCAGATGACGGCCAATCTTGATGATGAACACTTCCTTCACCAGTAAGCCCAGAGTGAACTTGCTCTGCCACCATCGGCAACAACGGTGCAGCAACCCTTGTGAACAGCACAAGAGCGGTATGCAACGTATCGATCGCATCTTGGTCGCCCTCCCAGAACCGGTCTCGGCTGCGGCGAATGAACCAGTTGGTCAATGTGTCGAGAAATCCCTGCACCTGCTCGCACGCCCCATAGAGGTCGTAGGCATCCATCGATTCGGTAACGGCATCGATTAATTCGGCGAGTTCACCAAGCAGGTATCGGTCAAGAACGTCTTCTTGATCGGTTCGGAACGAGCCGGTGGTGCCCGCTGCCCCCGCATACAGCGTCAAGAAGTAGTACGCGTTCCATAACGGCAACACCACTTGCCGAACAGTGTCACGCATTCCAGTTTCAGTGACCGAGAAATCTGATCCTCTCAGGATCGGCGATGACAGCAGATACCAGCGCATCGCGTCTGAGCCGTAGACCTCAAACATCTGATTTGGGTCTGGGTAGTTGTTGAGCGACTTCGACATTTTTGCCCCATCGTCGCCGAGGACGATGCCGTGGCTGACACAGTTTGAAAAGGCAGGGCGATCAAAGAGAGCGGTTGCCAGCACGTGCATCGTGTAGAACCAGCCTCTCGTTTGACCTAAGTATTCGACGATGAAGTCACCCGGATAGTGATGCTCAAACCATTCGGCATTCTCAAATGGGTAATGCACTTGGGCGAACGGCATCGACCCTGATTCAAACCAGCAGTCAAGAACCTCTGGGACACGACGCATCATCGATGTCCCAGACGGATCATCAGGGTTGGGTCGAACGAGTTCATCGATGACAGGCCGGTGCAAATCTGCCACTCGGACTCCGAAATCAGCTTCAAGTTCTGCGACCGAGCCATAGACATCGATGCGAGGAAAATCAGGGTTATCGCTCACCCACACCGGGATCGGCGAACCCCAGAAACGGTTTCGACTGATCGACCAATCTCGGGCATTCTCTAGCCACTTTCCAAAACTGCCGTCTTTCACATGCGAGGGAACCCAGTTGATCTGCTGGTTGAGTTCAACCATGCGGTCTTTTACATCGGTTACCTTCACAAACCACGACGAAATCGCCCGATACACGAGGGGCTCAGCGCAACGCCAACAGTGCGGGTACGAGTGCATATAAGAGTCGTGGCGAACGAGACGGCCTGAATCTTTGAGTGAACGGATAATGAGAGGGTTCGCGTCGAACACGTGCTGCCCAACCCAGTCTGAGATTTCTGCCGTGTACTGACCGTGTTCGTCCATCGGGCAGACCGTGTCGATACCAGCGGCATTGCACGCATTTTGGTCTTCTTCACCAAAACCAGGTGCCATGTGCACAATTCCTGTGCCGTCTTCCGTTGAGACAAAATCAGCTGACAACACCTGGAACGCGTTCGGCATTTCGGCGAAGTAATCGAATAGAGGCGAGTAACGACGACCAACCAGGTCAGACCCCTTCAATGACCCCACCTGCACTGCCTCGCCTAGTTGCGCTTCGTAGGCACCGAGTCGAGATTCGGCAATGATCCAACGTTCACCATCGGCTTCAAGGACTGCGTAGTCGATATCTGGGCCGACTGCGAGGGCGAGGTTTGATGGAAGTGTCCACGGCGTCGTCGTCCACGCAAGGATGCGCTCCCCTGTTTCCAACTCGAACCAAACGGTCACCGCAGGGTCTTGACGATCTCGGTAAACGTCGTCCATGCGGGTCTCCGTGTTCGACAGCGGAGTCTCGCATCGCCAGCAGTACGCAAGAACACGGAACCCCTCGTAAATCAGGCCCTTGTCCCACAGTGTTTTGAACGCCCACATGACACTTTCCATGTAGTCAAGGTCGAGCGTCTTGTAATCATTGTCAAAATCAACCCAGCGCGCTTGGCGGGTGACGTAATCACGCCACTCTTCGGTGAACTGCAGCACACTTGACCGGCAGGCATCGTTGAATTTGTCGACTCCGAACGCACTGATTTCAGGGTGGCCGGAGATGCCGAGCTCTTTCTCGGCTTGCACCTCGGCCGGCAAACCATGGCAATCCCAACCAAATCGACGCTCAACTCGACGGCCTCGCATCGTCTGGTAGCGCGGAATTGCGTCCTTGACGTATCCGGTGAGCAAATGACCGTAATGCGGCAACCCGTTCGCAAAAGGTGGGCCGTCATAAAAGACAAATTCATTTGACCCGTCGGTACCGGCATCTCGCATGTCGATTGACTGCTGAAATGAGTGCTCACGAGCCCACCGGGCAAGCACCTCATCTTCTAGAGCAGGCAGATTGGGTTGCGAGGAGACAGGGGGGTACATACGACGTCCAGTGAAAGTGAAGTGACCTAGGTAATGCTACCGAGGGAGCCGGTATGCCGTACGGCAGCCAGTTCAGCCGTCTGCGTGAGATCCGCCTGTTGGTCTCAACAGGTAAACGCCATTTGCGACTTTCTCCATCGACCCGTCAAGCGCGTAACACAACCCACTTGCGAAGTCGATCAACCGACGCGCAACATCGCGTTCACAAGCATCAAGATTCATGATGACCGGCTGTCCCCGCTTCAGCGTGTCGGCGACCTCTTGTGCCTGATCAAATCGGGCAGGGCGAATCGCTTGAGGTTCGCTGGATCCGGCTCTTGACGCTTTCTGGGAGCGCACCATCACTCCGGAGTCATCGCTTGATGACTGACGTCGCGAAGGCGAGGCATCAAAGTCACGACTCGGGAACACCGGTCGACCGCTACCGGTGTTGTCGGACTGCTCAATATCGTCATCGGCAGATGGCCCTGGCCGCGAAGCGACATCACCACGACGTTGACGAGGTTCGTACTCTTCGTCAAATTCGTCGTCGTAATAGGCCTCGTCGGGACCAAGACCTAAGTAGTCCATTGTGCGCTTCCACAGAGACATACCGATTTCCTCCTCAATTCGACAGGCTAACTCACCGAAACGTTGCCGTCGCGGAGGGTCTCACTAGTTTCGGCTGCCCAGAATTGCACTTCCAACACGAACCATCGAGGAGCCTTGTTCGATCGCAATGTTGAGGTCGCCCGACATTCCGTAGTTTCTGATTGGAAGGTCATGTTCAGATGCGAGCTCGTCGACACACCGGAACGCTGCACGGGTCTCATCTTCTCGGGCTGAGGTGGGCCCGACAGCCATGAGACCCTCGACATGGAGTCCTTGGTCACGCGCACGGGTGATCAGTTCTGGGAGTGCGTCGGGCAGACATCCCCCCTTTGACGTTTCACCGGTGGCATTGACCTGCAGGTGGATTCGCGTCGAAGGCATACGTTTTGCGATTTCATCAACAAGCGACGCTCTGTCAACGCTCGCTACACAGTCGACAAGGCCTGCGATCATCCGAACTTTGTTCGTCTGCAGTTGCCCGATGAACTGAACGCTGACCCCACTGGCTCTCACAGCCTCAAGTGCTGAAGCTTTGTCACGCACTTCTTGAGCGTAATTTTCTCCAACGAATCGAGCGCCCGCCTCGGCCACGGCGAGTACCACCTCTTGTGGGTGAGTTTTCGTGACGACGACAAGATCAACCGGACGCGATGTCGCTGCTGCGATCTGTTCGGAAACGGCAGAAATCCGCTCCCGAATCGCCGGCGCCGAAAGGTCCATATAGCGGACTGTGAGCCGGTTTACTTCAAGAACGACGGCACATCAAAGCCGTCGTCTTCTTCGTCTTCAGACTCGTCATCGGTAAACAACTCTGAGAGGCGTGATGCGCCAGACGTCGGGGCACTTTCAACTCCAGAAATCGAATCAACACGATCGAAACCGGCAGCAACCACGGTGATCTTCACCTCGTCACCCATTTCATCATCGATGACCGTTCCGAAAATAAGGTTGACGTCGGGGTGCGCAACCGCATGGATGATCTCCGCAGCTGCATTCATTTCAAAGAGACCCATGCTGGACGGCCCGGTGATATTGAGGAGCACACCGCGTGCGCCATCGATCGCCGATTCGAGCAGTGGACTCGAGATCGCCGCTTTCGCTGCGGCTACCGCACGCTCGTCACCACCTGCCTGGCCAATACCCATAAGGGCAGAACCGGCCTCTGACAGCACCATGCGAACATCGGCGAAGTCGGTGTTGATCAGGCCAGGAATCGTCAAAAGGTTGGTGATACCCGAGACCCCGTCAAGCAATACGTCATCTGCCATCTTGAACGCACTCAGCACGCTCGTCTTTTCGTTTGCCACCGACAGGAGACGGTCGTTTGGAATGACGATCAACGTGTCAACTTTTTCTTTCAACCGCTGAATGCCTGACTCGGCCTGCACCGCACGGCGGCGTCCTTCGAAGGCAAATGGCCTCGTCACAACGCCGATGGTCAGCGCTCCGACACTTCGAGCAATTTCGGCAATGACAGGTGCTGCTCCTGTGCCGGTGCCGCCCCCTTCACCCGCAGTGATGAACACCATGTCGGCGCCCTTCACGAGTTCGGTGATTTCAGATTCGTGCGCCTCAGCTGCACCGCGACCGACATCTGGATCGCTGCCTGCACCCAATCCTCGGGTGAGTTCGCGTCCGATATCGAGTTTGATATCGGCATCGCTCATCAGCAGCGCCTGAGCATCGGTGTTCACCGCAATAAATTCGACGCCTCGAAGACCGGCGTCGATCATGCGGTTGACCGCATTGACGCCACCGCCGCCAACACCAATCACCTTGATCACTGCGAGATAGTTCTGCGGTGAGCCAGCCATTACACGTTCCTCTCTGAACAACCCCTGCTACTTGCCCTGTGTAGCACAGCCACAGTGAGCGGCGAGCAAGCGAGTCGAGGTTCACGTTTCATCATCAGATTTTCTGCCAGCCTGAGGTCGTACGAGGTTTGTCGTAGGTCTCAGCAACACGGCGATGTTACCGCAGAGGTACCCCTGCATTCACGAATCACTCACCAAGAATGACTTCGTCGGTTGAAACGTCGACCGTTGCTCCTGGAAGCAACTCCCCAGCCGATAAGACCGTCTCAAGGCGAACCAACTTTGGAAAAAGCTCACGCGCCGCTCCAAATTTGATGACCGTGCCGTCATCAAGAGTGACACGAAGGTCGGTGCCGGCCGCATCAACCTCGATAAGGCTCACTCGATCGCGAATACCAGCGGTGAGAACCGCACCGAGCGCTGCTGCTCCCGTCGGGCCGGGTGGAGCGAATTCAGCGACTCCGAGGTTTGGGGTGTCATCTGAGGTGAGGAGCAAATATTCAAATGGCCACCCATCGATGACATCGAGCACACGACCATCTGCATCGAGCACGCGGAAGAGGCCATCGGGTCCGGGGATAGACAACACTGGCTCACGCTCTCGGATGTCGATGACCAGCCCGAATGGCCAATCGGTGCGAACCGAAGACTCGGCAACCCAGGCAATTGCGTCGATTTGCTCCTCAATCGCATCGGTGTCAACCAGAATGACCGGCGTACCCAGCACGTCGTCAATGATGGCATTGAGTTGCACCGGATTTGTGTAGACATTTCCCGTAACCCGAATATCCGCTGAACGCACCCCAAACCATGACGACCCAAGCACGGCAAGAACTGCAATTCCGACGACGAGCACAACAAGCGCCCCAATGGCACGAACGAGCCGTCGCCGGCCAAGCGCTCGGCGCACTGCCGCTCGACGAGCCCGAACCCGACCGTCCATAGTCCGACGAGGAGCAGGTTTTGCTGCCGGTCCGTCGCGTTCATCTTCGTCAATGATGAGCACTTTGCGGCGCGACCCACCCTTTCCGCTGAGGTCGCCATCGACGTACACCGAGTCTGGTGCCCCGTCATCAGAGATGGAGATCTTGCGTCGAAGACCTGGGTCTATCGAACGACCCGAACGCTCATCTTTGGAGTCCATCGTCGTTGACGCTAGCGATCACATACCGTCAGACCGTGTCACCCACATGACCACCGGCTGCAACATCATCGAAACCAAAGAGTCGAACTTCTGACCTCAGGTCATACCCGGTGGCGTCGAACACTTGACGGCGAACACTCTTCATCACCGCGTACACATCATCGGCGTGCCCGTTGCTATCGGCTTGGATGAAATTCGCGTGCTTCGTCGACACCTCTGCAGACCCGATTCGAAAACCTCGAAGCCCAAGTTCATCGATGAGCGCGCCTGCACTCACCTCTTGTGGCACCGGGTTCACGAAGACTGAGCCACAGTTTTGTCCACCAGGCTGATGCTCCCTCCGCCATCGCACGATGTCTTCAACCCGCGTTGAGACGAAATCGGGATCGCTCATCGCACCTTTGAGTCGCGCTGAGAGCACCACATGGTGGTTGTCGAGTGCCGACGATCGAAAGCCAAGCTCTAATCGGTCGACGTGCCAACGTTCTTGCTGGCCTCGGCGGAGATCAACGATGTCAGCGTCAACGATGGCATCTGACAGCTCAGCACCATGTCCCCCAGCATTCATTCGTACGGCTCCACCGATAGACCCTGGCACACCGACCATCCACTCGAGCCCCGTCACTCCTATTGATGCCATCCTCCTTGAGAGCACGGGCATGGCAACTGCCCCACCAACCTCGATGGTCAGATCCGCTCCGGTTTCGAGGCCAGCGGTATCGGCTTTGATCCAATCTGAAAATGGTCCGAGGGTGACCACAACACCATGCCAACCGGAATCGGACACCAACGTGTTCGACCCTCTACCGAGCACGGCGAGAGGTGCGCCACACGACGTTGCGGCGTTCCCAATGATGAGTAGCTCGGCAACAGAACTCACCTCAACTGCGCAGGTTGCGTGGCCCCCCACCCGGTAGGTCGTGTGACGCCCGAAAGGTGCATCACCTTCGATCTTTACTGCAAGGTCTGAAGATTTTGCGCTGACAATCTTGACGATGTCATCAGCATGCCACTCGGTCGTGCTCACTGAGCAGTGCCTTGTTCTCGGCTGCCTCGTGCCATCAGAAGTTCATCCGGAAGTGTTGCGATATCGCCACACCCCATTGACAGGCAGAGATCGCCAGGTCGCAATTC
The DNA here is from genome assembly GCA_937897105.1 of uncultured Acidimicrobiaceae bacterium. GTDB lineage: Bacteria > Actinomycetota > Acidimicrobiia > Acidimicrobiales > Ilumatobacteraceae > Casp-actino5. Next base: position 8,045 of record CALCBR010000118.1, read on the forward strand.
GCTCGCAAGAAACTTGACGAGTGACTCTCTCTTCGGCATCCACACCACACGCGATTGAGGCTGCGCCTCCAAGATGGCATTCACCACAAGTTTCCCGGTGACACCCGGTATCGGTTGCGTTCCCGAGGAGTAAATGTCGGTGATCACGATGAGATCCGCGTCGCGAAAACTCGAGGCGTACTGATCTGAAATCTCCGACATTCGGTTGAAACGATTCGGTTGAAATACCGCAACAACCCTCGACCAGTCAGATGTCGATTCTCGAGTCGACGCAAGCGCTGCCTCAATCTCGGCTGGAAGGTGGGCGTAATCATCGACGAGCGTGGCCCCGTCAGTGACGCCACGAACATCAAACCGCCGGGCAACTCCGCCGAATGTTCCCAGCGCTTCAGCCGCTACCGAAGGCTCAACACCGAGTTCAACTGCAAGAGCAAGGGCACCCAACGCGTTGAGCACGTTGTGACGGCCCCGCATGGGAAGGTCGACATCGGCGATGGTCTTGCCATCATGCACCACAGAGAACCGATTGCCGTTCCGCTGAGGTTCAATGTGTGCTGCCCGGTAGGTCGCGTCTTCGGCCGTCCCGAAGGTCACGACATTTCGGCCGCCAATCAGTCGTCGAGCAACATCACAGTCCACCCCAACGACGACAGGGCCCTCAGCCGCATCGATATAACGCTCAAAACCTTCGATCACAGCGTCAAAGGTGCCGTAATTGTCGAGATGATCGACATCCACGTTCGTGAGCACAGTGCCTGCGAGTGGAAGCCGCAGGTGGGTTCCATCGCTCTCATCTGCCTCAACCACGAACGTTCCGGAGTCTGACCATCTTGCACCGGTGCCAACGTCGGCTACGTCTCCTCCAATAACGAAGCCCGGTTCACGGCCTGCGGCCGCAAGCATCAGCATCAACATCGATGATGACGTCGTCTTGCCGT
>CALCBR010000119.1:0-15468 GCA_937897105.1 uncultured Acidimicrobiaceae bacterium
CGCACTCAGGCCGACACAGAATTCCTTGCGAGAGAAATCGCCGGTGTACGTCTTGCGCTCGCTGACGTCGTGACAGGTGAAGAACTGCGTGAACAACTTGCCGGCTTAACGTCTGCAATTGAACGACTTGAAGCCCAATTGGGAAATAGCGAGGATCAGGCTCAGCACGATTCGGTTCAGTCTGACGGCTGACCGGTAAATTCTTGAATCCTGATCCCGTGCTCTTGGATGTGATGTAACAGCCGGTTGGTGGGTAGGTCGGTTGCCCCTGGAATCACGAGGCCAGTGGCCAGACCAGAACTCTCAAGCTCGGTGATCATTGCTGCGATGATAGCCGCCGCAACCGATCCAACAAGTTCTGCGATGCCCATCACATATGTTTCGCGGGCGCCATCGGGTGATGCTCCTCGAACCTCCACGCGAAGCGCTCCCACCCCACCTTCAGCATGTGGTGGCCGCAACATTGGAAGACGAGCGGTGAGACGGTCACGTCGGGTGGCAGATCGGCGTGACGAAATACGTTGGGCTTCAGGAAATGCTCGGTGTAACAAGATCGGGAGTGGAGACTCAGCTCGGTAGCAGTCGACCGCTCCGACAGGTTCAGGAAACCAGCACAACTCACGGCCTGATCCGCCGTGAAACTCTTTCCATTCACCGTCGATGTAGCCAGGTGACCGACCACTCAATGAACGATGGTGGACTCGCGCACACGCCGGACCGGCGGCGCCATGCATCGCGACATGAAGTTCATCTACTCGATGTAGGCGGGATGAGAGATGTCTGGCGAGGAGCCCAGAAAGGCCGGGAGACATGCCGGCTCCAACCACGAGTGCAGCATCATTCGAGGAAAATAATGTGCCCAAGTCAAATAGTTGCTGAGTGTCATCGAGATCATCAGCGAGGGTGATGACTGATGCTCCGTGGCGACCAATCTGTTCCACGAGCCCTCGATGGCGCCCAGGAAGCGCGAGGACAACGACGTCACCTGCCGCGAGTTCTGGGAACGGGTCGCGTCGCGGATCAAACGGGCTCAACTGGTCGTCACCGCACAGCTGTGAAAGTCGGTGGGCAACGACGCCAGCGCCGGCGAGCCAGACTGTCATTCAGCGCCACCGTCATCTGGAGGAATGCGAACCGGTCGCCACCCACCGTGGCGCGGCGGAGTTCCTCCCCGACCCTTCACTCTGATTGCGCCAGCAGCAGCGATCGTCATGATGAGTGCCGAAACAATTCGACGAGCAAAACGCATAGCCACAGTCTGCCTGAGAGAACTTGTCGAATGCTCAATACTCGGATGACGGCTAATCGACGGCCGAAGCCAATCCCATGCGTAACCTGAATCTGATCTCAGCTCTTCGCAGCACTGAGTGTGTAGTCGATGCGTTGCTTCAGTTGGTTTCCGCCGATTTCTCGTTCCAGCCGGTCGCGCAGGACACCAACGCCCATAGGGTGATCAACAGTGGAACGATGATCAACAGCACTGGGATCGATGCGTCTTCGCCGTAGCCCTTCGCCGATAGAGAACTCACAGTGAAGATCTCTCCGGCCATAAAGAGCACAATCGCAATGACGCCAAATCGTGCCCTCGCTACCCCGCTCAAGATGAAACTGAGAATCAAGATCGTCAGCCCGACAGTGACAATTTTGGTGCCCCACGCCAACTCGACGCTTGTTGCAATATCGAGCTCACGTCCTTGAGCGCCAGTCCACTGGTCTTTTGCCCAATCCTCAGCTCCCACAAGGTTGCCTAGCCCTAGAAGGGTCATCATGAGACCCAACACGAGCAGAGAAATACGGACATTCAAGATCTTTTGCATGATGTTCCCCAATCTGGTGAGCGAACCTCACCAATCGTCAACCTACTCTCCGCAACATGCATCGAAGTGCAACTCTTGCAACAGCACTAGCGGAAGGAGCAACAGTTGGCCACCTGCACGTTGTTAACCATCACACACCTCTACCCCAACCTGAAACTCAATGCTGTCGGTGTTGACATCATCAGACACCTCCGCTCTCACCTCATATCGGCCAGGTTCGATTGATGGATCGACATTTTCTTCCATCACGAGTTCGAAGTACCCCCTCTGGCTGAACATTGCTCCGCTTTCATCGACCATGCGTTCAAACTGAACGAACTCGATGTCATGGTCGACTGAGACACCATCGATCCAGATTTTCAACGTCGGAATCCCAAACTCGTTGCGATCAAATACGTCGACATACTGAATTGTCGGACACTCATCACCGGGGTAGCCCGACACATCGATAAACATTTCATCATCGGGGGGTGCAGTGGCTGAAGATGTCGACGTCGTTGCTGAGTCTTCAGTCGTTGATGTGGCCACTACTGATGTCGAACTTTGAGTTGAGGAGGTCAACGTCGGCTCTTCTTCGCCTGCAAGAGATGTACTCGTTGCTCTCTGGGTGGTCGATACATCATTCAATGTCTCTGGCGAAACCTCAGGGCTTGAAGAGCATGCAGCAATCACCAATACCGAAAATGAGGCATATGCCAGACGTCGCAACACGCCAAAATCGTAGACCGTCCGCTCGCATGCCCGTCGAGAACGACAAACGGCGGCCCATCGGGCCGCCGCAGTGGGGCTAACAAGAATCGAACTTGTGACCTCATCCTTATCAGGGATGCGCTCTAACCGACTGAGCTATAGCCCCGGCAGAGGTGAAACGCTATCGGGGCGCCAACCCGAACCTCAACCTCGACTAATCAGGCCGGCGACGACGAAATGCTTCAATCGGGTCAAACGTGCGCTCAGTGACCTCTTCTTCCAGCACAGAGAGCCGAATACCACCAACGACATCACTAATGAGGTTGAAGATCGTCGCCATCAACACAGCAACCCCCGTGGTGGCGACCACGAGAAACAGTCCGATCACCCACGCAGCACTGAAAATCTCATCACCATGGAGCTCAAAGGTCTCCCAACCAAACTGAGTAAACCAACGTTCGACATTCGCAATCGTTCCTGTCGAATCAGCGACCCTCCACAGCATCACACCGGCGGTCAACAGCACCACATATGACACCAGCGAAAACAGCGCCGCCACCTTGAACGTTGACCATGGGTCAATATGGCGGAGCACCCGTGACACTCGTCGCACTCGTGGTCGACCACCAACCCGCCGCAACACCACCTGACGGCGAACTCCAAGAAATGCTGGAGGCGAGTGGGTTGTTGCCGTCGCACTCTCAGCCTCAACGACTTGTGGAACCTCGCCCGATGGTTGGGCAGTCACGATGTCTGGCATGACGAACTCACTCGTTGGTTCGCCCACCTCATCGGAGTTCTCTGGCACCTGCACGGGCGTGGTGCGCGGCGGAGCGTCAGACTCTGAACCCTGCTCAGGCTGTTCCTCAGCATCGTCGTCGTGAGTGTGCTCGACCACGTCATCGAGTGTACGCAACGTGACTCAATCGTTCGGTTCAGCCGTCAAGTGCATCACTCGCTGCCGCCTGAGCGCGGGCACTGCCAACTTGAACCGTCACCGTCGAACGACGTCCTCCGTCCACGAATTGTTCGCGGAGATCGACGACGACCGCTCCATTGCGTCGCGCAACGTCATCGGCAACAGCCGCACCCCACCACAACACGGCGAGTGCACTTGCATCAGCAGCAGCCCTCGCCTGTTGACGCTCCACCAATACGGTCATAGGTCCACCAATCACCGCACTCAATGCCACAGCAATCACCCCGATGAGCGCAGCACTCAACGCCAACCCTCCACCGCCATCTGCGTGATGTGAGCAGGTCGAGTTGTGACTATTCGCCGGCGATGATCGGGGCAACAGAGGCAACGGTCTGACCGTCGTCGAGGTTCATAATGCGAACCCCGGTGGCATCGCGTCCTTGGGAAGAAATTTCGCGAACTTCCATGCGAATGGTCACACCACCCGACGAAACTGCCACGATCTCATCTTCGATTCCGACCATGAACGCCGCCGCAACGACGCCTTTCTTGCCGGTGAGTTTGATGCCACGCACACCTTGACCGCCACGGCCCTGGGTATTGAATTTGTCGAGTTGCGTTCGCTTACCGAACCCTGCTTCAGTCATGAGGAGAATCGCAGTGTCATCACGGGCGACATCACATGAAACGACTGCGTCATCGCCGGTCTTCAACTTCATGCCGCGAACACCGGCCGCTGAGCGACCCATCGCTCGAACGTCGCCTTCGTTAAAGCGAATCGTCATTCCAGACTTCGCCACCATGAAAATGTCGTCGGTACCGCTGGTCTCAATCACCTTGACCAATTCGTCATCGTCGTTCAAATTGATGGCAATAAGGCCGTCGCGTCGACTCGAGTTGTAGGCATCGAACACCGTCTTCTTGACGGTTCCTTTTCGTGTTGCGAAGAACAAGAAGCGTTCTCCAGCGAAGTCACGAGTGTCGATGATCGCCTGAATGAACTCGTCTGCTTGAAGGGGAAGCAAGTTGACAATCGGCATGCCCTTTGCGGTGCGCTCGCGCTCGGGAATGTCGAGGGCACGCAATCGATACACCCGTCCACGATTTGAGAAAAACAGCAAATGTGCATGAGCTGTGGTGAAGATGACATGACGGATGATGTCGTCTTGTTTGAGTTTGCCTCCGGACACACCGCGGCCGCCGCGGCCCTGCGTCTTAAACGTCGAGGCGGAAACCGCTTTCACATACTGTGCCTCGGTCATGACAACGACGAGTTCTTTATCTTCAACGAGATCTTCGATACTCATTTCGCCTTCGTCATAGGTGATTGCACAGACTCGGTCAGCGGCAAAGTCATCGCGGACAGAGCCAAGTTCGTCTTTAATCACGCCACGAAGTTTCTTGTCGTCGGCCAAGATCGATTCGAGCTCTTTGATGTTTTCGCGGATGCTTTCGAGTTCTGACTCAATATCGATTCGGCTCAGACGCGTGAGCTGGCGAAGTTGCATGTCGAGAATGTCAACAGCCTGCGCTTCTGAGAACTCGTAGGGCTTTTCCATCAACGCAGCTTTTGCGGCTTGCGCGTCTTCGCTACCTCGAATGAGCGCAATGATCTCATCGATGACGTTCAGCGCCTTAATGCGGCCATCGAGGATGTGTTCGCGCCGTTTAGCTTTTTCTAGACGGAAATTCGAACGACGGGTGATGACCTCAATCTGGTGACGAACATAGCCATCGATTGCATCCCGCAAGTTCAACGTGCGAGGCACACCGTCAACGAGGGCGACCATGTTGATCGAGAAACTGGTCTGAAGCTGCGTGAGCTTAAAGAGGTTGTTGAGCACCACGTTCGCGTTTGCATCACGCTTCAACGTGATCACCAAGGAGGTCTCACCACCGGATGACCCGTCGTTGATGTCGGCAATTCCTTCGATATCTCCGTTGTCGACCAATTCGGTGATACGAGCCGCAATCGCAGAACAACTCGTCTGATACGGGAGTTCGGTGACAATGATTTCCATTCGTCCCGACTTACCCTCGTCGATGGTCGCAGTCGCGCGCATCTTCACAGAGCCACGTCCCGTGCGGTATGCGTCGATAATGCCGGCGCGTCCAAGAATGGAACCGCCCGTCGGGAAGTCAGGCCCTTTCACAAATTCCATCAAGTCGTCAGACGTTGCATCTGGATTGTCGATGAGGTGCACGGTGGCGTCGATGACTTCACCAAGATTGTGTGGCGGAATGTTGGTCGCCATGCCAACCGCGATTCCTTGAGACCCGTTGACGAGCAGGTTGGGGAATCTTGCAGGCAATACAGAGGGTTGCTCTGTGCTGCCGTCGTAGTTCGGCACCATGTCGACAGTGTCTTCGTCGATATCGGCAAGCAATTGCATTGCGAGTGGGTGCAACCGACATTCTGTGTAGCGGCTCGCGGCCGGACCGAAATCAGGTGAACCGTAGTTGCCGTGAAAGTCGATGAGCGGGTGGCGCACAGAGAACGGTTGGGCAAGACGAACCAAAGCGTCGTAGATCGCGCTGTCACCATGCGGGTGATAACGCGCCATCGTGTCACCCGACACGCGGGCACACTTCACAAATGGTCGATCGGGTCGGAAGCCTTGCTGCTCCATGTCCCAGATGATGCGACGGTGGACGGGCTTGAGACCGTCGCGAACATCGGGCAATGCTCGCGACATGATGACCGACATCGCATACTCCAAAAATGAGTTCTCCATCTCATCTTGGAGGGCGATCGGCTGAACCGGATCATGCTGATCATCTGGATCGACTGGGGTTTGATCGTCACTCATCAGAAATCAAGGTTCCTCACATCGCGGGCGTTCGTGGTGATGAAGTTGCGACGGCTTTCGACGTCGTCGCCCATCAGCACGCTCATGATCATGTCGGCCTCGGCGGCCTCTTCGACGGTGACCTGCAACAGCGTGCGGGTCTCCGGGTTAATGGTTGTCTCTCTGAGTTCCTGCCAGTCCATTTCACCGAGACCTTTCAAGCGTTGGAACTCTTTTCGGTGATTTGGTTTCTCTGCGAGGAACCGATCTTTCGCAAGGTCGTCTTTGAGGTAGACCTTTTCTTTGCCCACCTCTGTGGAGTAGAGCGGGGGTTGCGCAATGTAGATGTAGCCGGCTTCGACGAGGTCACGCATCTGCCGAAAGAAGAACGTGAGCAGCAGGGTGCGAATGTGGCTGCCGTCGACGTCAGCGTCGCACAGCGCAATCACTTTGTGATAGCGAGCTTTCCCGACGTTGAAATCTTCCCCCACGCCAGCGCCGATTGCGGTGATCAGCGCCTGAATCTCATTGTTTTTCAGCATTTTGTCGATTCGGGAGCGCTCGACATTGAGGATTTTTCCTCTGATCGGCAAAATCGCCTGAGTTCGAGGGTCTCGAGCGTTAATTGCCGTACCGCCAGCCGAGTCGCCCTCAACGATGAAAATTTCTGATTCATCGGGGCTCCGTGATGAACAGTCACGGAGTTTGTCGGGCATGCCTGCCCCAGACAGAGCGGTCTTACGCCTCACTGTTTCACGAGCTTTTTTCGCCGCAACACGTGCCTGTTGCGCAGCAATTGCTTTCTTGACGATCTTGTTCGCCTCGGTCGGGTTTTCGTCAAACCACTCCGAGAGGCGTTCGTTGGTTGCCTTCTGCACGAACGACCGCATGGGGACATTGCCAAGTTTGGCTTTCGTCTGGCCTTCAAATTGGGGTTCACGCAGCTTCACCGAGATGATGGCGGTGAGACCTTCTCGAATGTCTTCACCCGTGAGATTGTCGTCTTTTTCTTTCAGCAAGTTTTTGCCGCGTGCGTATTTATTCATCACCGAGGTCAATGCGGTGCGGAAGCCCTCAACGTGCATGCCGCCCTCAATGGTGGAAATACCGTTCGCATAGCCGTGGATACCTTCGTGGTAGCCGGTGTTCCACTGGAGAGCGATATCGAGGTTTTGGCCCTCTCCATCGTCATCTTCGTAGTGGCACACTTTTGCGAACAGTGGGTCTTTCGACTGGTTGAGATGCTTCACGAAGTCGACGATTCCGCCCTTGTACTGGAAGGTGACTTCTTGTTCGCGCTCAGGTCGTTGATCAATAAACGAAATCTCGAGCCCACGATTAAGAAATGCCATGATCTGCAGACGATCAAGCACCGTGCGGGCAACAAATTCTGTTCCTTCTGCCTGGAATATCGCCGGGTCTGGCCAAAACGTCACCGTCGTACCTGACGTGCGACCACGTTTTGGAGTTTCGCCTTTCGACGACAGTTTGTTTTTGGGCTTGCCGCCGTCTTGATACTCCTGTGAGTAGCGCTTGCCGTCTCGATCGATTTCGATGGTCAAGCGCTCAGAGAGTGCGTTGACCACACTGACACCAACACCGTGGAGTCCACCCGACACTTTGTATCCCTCACCGCCGAATTTTCCGCCGGCATGCAGCACTGTGAGCACAACCTCAGCGGCGCTCTTTCCTTTGTGGGGGCCTGATGGATACGGGTCAACGGGCACACCACGCCCGTTGTCGCTCACTTCACACCCTCCGTCGGCGAGCAACGTCACACCAATTTTGGTGCAATATCCCGCCATTGCTTCATCGACGGAGTTGTCAACGACTTCCCAGATGAGGTGATGTAACCCGGCCAAACCGGTCGAGCCGATGTACATGCCAGGCCGCTTGCGAACGGGGTCGAGCCCTTCGAGGACTTGGATGTCCTTTGCGCCATATTCACTCTTTGATTTTTTGGTGTCTTTGGACACTCAGTACCTCATCTGTTGTCGTCGCAATATGGGTCAAGCACCGTGCTCTTCCCACACGTGCAAACAGGCTGAAATGCCTATGAGCACTAGAAAATTCTACCAAACGGGTGTTCGCTGAACCGGTCAATCCGGCCGGTCACGACAACTGTCACGCCGGGTTACGACACGAGTACGAGTCGGCGACAACGGATACCGCCAAACGGGGGAATTTAGGCCAATGAGGCCTTCACGACGCCGGCAATTCGGCCACCGTCGGCACCATCGCCGACACGATCTTTCACCGCTTTGATGACCTGCCCCATCGCTTTCGGGCCCTCTGCTCCTGCCTCGCGAGCAGCTGCAATTTCTTCATCAACAATGCCCTGCAGTGTTGCGTCATCCATCGCCGCTGGGAGGTATGCCTCAATCACTGCAAGTTCATTTCGTTCTGATGCCGCTTGTTCGGCTCGCCCGGCATTCTCATAGAGCTCTGCTGCCTCATTTCGACGTTTTGCCTCCGACCTCAACACCGCCGTGACTTCGGCATCGGTAAGTTCTGCGGCCTCGTCTCCTGCGACCGACGCCACCTGAACTGCCGACAACACCATCCTGATCGTCGACGTCTTCAGTTGATCGCGATCTTTCATCGCAGTGTTCAAGTCGGTTCGGAGTTGCTCAAGCAGTTGAGAAGCCATGCCACATCATGCCGGAATCGTTAACGTCGGCGCGCCACCCTGACCTCAATCTGATCGATCGTGACCTGGGCGACGTCTCGTAACCGTTGGGATATCTCTTCGGTCCGGAACTCGATCTCGGTGACCCACGCGGGTTCATCGACATCGATAACAAGAACCCCGTCTTCAAAACGTGATGGTCGGGCATGCCGGGCCACGTAGTCACCAACAGCTTCTTCCCACCGACCGAAAATGCCACCAACCTCTGCCCTACTTGGTCCGCGAAGTGAACGAACCACCGAGTCAAGAGAGTCTGACAGCGACATGATCTCGTCATCGTCACTCATCGGACATCACCGTACCGCTGTCGATTTTCACGACGCGTTCAGGTCGAGCAGCAGGTGGCAAGGGTGCCGCAGTCGTAATGACCACTTGGCCTGCCGGCAGTTCCCCCAACAGCGCCGTTGCCCGATCGTTATCGAGTTCCGACAAGACATCGTCGAGGATGAGAATTGGACTCGACCCCACATGATCGGTCACAAGCCGATGTGCGCCAAGGCGAAGGCTTAACGCGAGAGTGCGTTGCTCACCTTGAGATGCATGGGTCCGCGCCGGCAACTCGTTCACCGAAAGGTCGACATCGTCACGATGCGGGCCCACCGTCGACACGCCCCTTCGAACATCATCACGACGAGCGGCAGCGAGAGCCGCGGCCAACCCCTCATGACGCCATTGAGGGTCATAGGCCAACGACACAGTGTTGCTCTCACCAGCGAGTTGCTGATACGCCTCGGCTACTAACGGTCGAAGACGTTCGACAAGCGCGGCGCGTCCACGGCCGAGTCGTTCGCCGACGTCGACAAGGCGGGAATCCCACACGTCAAGCGTCGTTGACGCATCATCATCGAGTCGACCGCCACATTGACGTAACAGGGTGTTGCGTTGTTTCAACACTCGATCAACTTCAAGGCGAAGCGCATCGTTCTTCGTCGCCAACGCAACGAGGGTGTCATCAAGAAATCGCCGGCGCTCGCTGGGGCCGCCCTTCACTAACGTGAGATCGTCTGGTGAGAAGACAGAGGTGCGCACGGTGCCAAGGAGGTCTCTTGTGCGTTGTAACCGCTGTCGGTTCACTTGAACTCGACCGCGACCGACCCGAGAGATTTCCACCTCGACTAACGATTGACGGCCGTCGGCCTCAACGATCTGTGCTCGGATAATGGCCTGGTCGGCGCCAACCCGAATGAGCGCATCAGATGGAGCTTGGCGAAATGATGTCAGGCCAGACAGGTACGCAAGAGCTTCGGCAAGGTTGGTTTTCCCTTGGCCATTTTGACCAACTACACAAGTAGTACCGGCGGTGAGGTCAAACGTCGCTTGCCGATAATTTCGGAAATCAACAAGTTCAAGATGCTCAACGAGCATGACGTGACATCACGGCACCCGTACTGGCATCAACAGGTACAGGTACTCGTCGTGGCCAACTCCGCGAAGGACAGCTGGCTTCATTGGGTCAACGACTGCGAGACGAACTTCGTCGCCATCAACTGCATCAACTCCCGCAGCGAGATAGTCAGGGTTAAACGCAACCGTCATCGGTTCGCCCTCAAAGCTGGCATCGATTTGCTCTGACGCTTCGCCCACATCTGTGGTGATCGCCGAGAGGATGACGTGATCGGGTTCAAGTTGTAAGCGAACCGGGGTTGCACCCCCTTGAGCGAGAAGACGAACACGGCGCAACGCGTCGAGCAATGCGTCACGACCGATCGTCGCAACGTTTGGATACGAACTTGGCAACAGGTTTCGATAGTTCGGATAGTCAGCAGCAATAAGGCGAGTGGTGAGGTGCACGTCACCAATTTTGAACACGACGTCGTTGTCTCCGAGATACACCTTGAGATCTTCTGCACCGCTCACGAGACGCTGCACTTCATTGAGTGCACGCGCCGGAACGAGCACCTGCTGACCGGCTCCGAGCAACGCCCCTTCGTCAAGATCACGCACAGCAAGTCGATATGAATCGGTCGCCACCATGCGCACTGCGTCATCTTCCGACACGATGAGCACACCGGTGAGTTGTTGACGAGCTTCATCGGTGCTTGCGGCGCGGACCACTTGGCCGAGCGCAGCCGACATCGTTGAACCCGACAACACAAATGGCTCGCTTGACGGCGCCCCGATTGAAGGAAAATCAGCTACTGCCATTGGACGAACTGCAAACTGGCTGCGCTGCGCAGAAATCGACACGTTGTCGCCGGTGAGTTCAACATCGACACTGCCTGCCGGAAGCGACTTCACGATGTCAGCAGTAAGGCGAGCAGGAATGACGGTTGAGCCTGGCTCTTCCATACCAACTGGGACCGATGCCTTGATGGTCAGTTCAAGATCGGTGCCGGTGATGGTCAGCGTGTCATCAGCGACATCAAGTCGAACACCTGACAGCACCGGTGAGGTACCGGTTGAGTTTGTTGCTCCTCGACCAGCAGTGGCTAATGCGGTGGCCAAGATTTCACGTTCACATCGAAATTTCACAGCGTGGTCCTTTTCCCCAAAGAGGGTAGATACAGAGTGTTAGTGATAGTAGGTGCTGTGGATTGGGGAAAAGAGTGAATCACCCCAGCACACGGCACATATTTGTCGTCACAAGATTTCCGAGCGGTATCCCCCGCGCAATGATCACACAGATGTGATTCGGTGGATGTGTCCACCTTGAACGACAGATTTCCACGGCTTGACCACATGTCATCCACCGCGTGATCCACAGGCATCATGACTTCAACCGTTGCAGCAAGTCGGTGACTTGCTCATAGATCTGTTTCCGCTCGCCCATTTGTCGTTGGATTTTCTCGACAGCGTGAATGACGGTGGTGTGGTCTCGCCCTCCAAAGAGCCGGGCGATGCTCGGATAACTGAGATCGGTAAGTTCACGGAACACGTACATTGCGATCTGCCGAGCGGTGACCAGCGGGCGTTGCCGACTCTTCCCACGCAACGCGTCGACTTCGTATCCGAGGATGTCAGCCATTTCGACCAACAACTCCATGTCGGTACGTGGCTTCGCAACAGAGTCCGAGAGCAAATCAGACAACTGAGATTTCGCAAGGTCGGTGGTAATCGGCACACCATTGAGTGAGGCGTAGGCAGTCACACGAATGAGCGCTCCCTCGAGCTCACGAATATTTGACGTGATGTTTGACGCAATGAATTCAAGGGTCTCGGCGGGCACCTCAACTCGATCGCGTTCACTCTTGTTGCGAAGGATGGCAAGGCGGGTCTCTAAATCAGGTGGCTGAATGTCGGTGATAAGGCCCCACTTGAAACGCCCACGAAGACGTTCTTCAAGGGTTGGTATCGCATCTGGCATTCGGTCGCTCGAGAGGACGATCTGCTTATTCGCTCCATGAAGGGCATTGAACGTATGGAAGAACTCTTCCTGCAGACCTTCCCGACCTTCGAGAAACTGCACGTCGTCGATGAGAAGGACATCGACCTCGCGATACCGACGTCGAAGCCCGGCCATCGAGTTTGAACGGATCGCATCAACAAATTCGTTCATGAACGATTCAGTCGAGACATATCTCACAACGTGATGTTGGTAGTGAGATTCGACATAGTGCCCAATTGCGTGCAGAAGGTGGGTTTTGCCGAGGCCAGCTGAGCCGTAGACAAATAATGGGTTATACGAGCGTGCCGGTGTTTCTGCGACCCGTTGGGCCGCGGCGAGAGCGAATTGATTCGAGGCTCCCTTCACGAATGTCTCAAATGCATACCGAGGGTTGAGTCCGCCAGGTTCATCTGCGGAAAGGGGTGCCTCTGGCTGGTTCTGTTCAGAGGCCGTTGTTGGCATTTCGTGTTCGATGTCAGCGGGTGCGTCATCGGTTGTCGCGACGCGCACAGCAAACGCGAAACCGGGGTGACCAAGTTCGGTTAGTGCGTCGTCGATCATTCCTCGGTAACGCGACATAATTCGTTCGCCGGCAACAGTGTTTGACACCTCAAGCAAGATCCCGTTTTCGTCGCCGACGTTTACTGCGTCATTGAACGTGGAGAACCACACCGATTCGGTGAGTTGATCGCGAAGAAGTGGAACGACGGTTTCCCACAGGTTGGTAGTCGCTTCACGTTCCATGTTGGGTTGGTCCTCTAAATCTGCTGATAAATACTGGGGATTCGCTTGTGCATTACATCGATGTAACTACCCACATGTTTATCCACATGTGTGGAAAACAGAGATTTTGTTGTAGGTACACGTCATGTAGGCGCGTTGCATGGAAATCACACGCTATCACGCGGAGTCACCTGTGGAAAACCCGACGATTGTGTAAAAGCGTAGGTGTGGTTGGCTCCGCTCGCGACAAACCGTAGTCTTTGGGAGTCTGGTTTCATATCAATGAAGCCGTCGTGTAGCCGATTGCCCGATCGTGGTCACCATGTATCTCGATCAGACCGGGTTCATTGAGGAGTGACGAAGAAGTGAAGCGAACCTTTCAACCAAATCAACATCGTCGTGCGAAGAAGCACGGCTTCCGAGCTCGGATGAGTACCCGCGCTGGCCGCGCCGTGTTGAAATCACGTCGTGCAAAGGGCCGCGCTCGCCTTTCCGCTTGATTCACCGAATCCGCACTGCGCACGAGTTTTCTCGACTCGATGCTGAAGGAATTCAGGTGCGGACTGATGTCTTGTGGTGCAAATTTCTTGCCGATCCAGCGATGTCGCCGCCTCGGGTGGCGTTTTCGATCGGTCGCGTCCACGGTCACGCCGTTCGTCGAAATCTGGCACGACGGCGCTTACGGGAACTTCTTCGCAGGCAGGCGCAATTGAACCTGCTGCCATCCGGGGCGTTAATGGTTGGCATTATCCGTTCAAAAAGCGAACATATGTTCGATATGACGCCGGAAATGCTCTCACAACAGGTGCAGCAGTTGGTCGAAGGGCTGTCGACGCAATGACGACGTCACGAATTCAGCAACGCATGCTCCGGGCAATTGAGTGGTATCAGCGGGCGTTTCAGTGGCGCCCATCTCCATGTCGATTCTCACCGACATGTTCGCATTACTCACATGAAGCCATCTCCATGCACGGCCCTCTTCGGGGGTTGTGGCTCACTATTCGACGACTGTTGAGATGTCGACCATTTGGACCATCGGGCTACGACCCGGTCCCAGAGGTCGTACACGAGACAGTCTCCCATCACCATGAACCAATGAGGTCCCAATGACAACAGTTTCGCTGATTGCTGGAGTGTTTGAAGTTCCTGCATCTGTACTGAATTGGCTGTACACACTCACCGGCAGCTACATGATTGCTATTTCGTTGTCGGCATTCGTCGTGATGGCGATTGTGACCCCCCTCACGTTGAAAAGCACGAAGGGCATGTTGGAGATGCAGCGCTTGGCACCAGAAATGCGCCGCCTTCAGCAGCAATACAAGACCGACCGCCAAAAACTCAACGAAGAAATGATGAAGCTCTACCAGGAGCACAAGGTCAACCCAATGGCCTCATGTCTTCCGTTGCTCGCACAAACACCAGTGTTCATCGTGATGTTTCGCATCCTTTATGACGCAACGTACACCCCTGTCGGCGGTAATGAAGCTATTGCCCGGGCCGTTTTGACATCGGTGGGTCGGGGTCAAGAAACAATTGGCTTCCTCCCCCGGTATCTCTCTCTCGATTCAGAGATGTACCAGGCGCTCGCTCGCCAAACTGAGATGTCGTCATGGGGACTTGACCTCTCAAAATCACCGGCGAGCATGCTGGGTAGCAACTTTGGCCAAGGCCTCATTTATGCCGGCCTTGTGGTGATTCTTGGCTTGTTGTACTTCTACCAGCAACGGATGGTTGCTGCGAGGGCCTCGATCAGCCCGACGATGTCAGAATCACAACAGAAACTCATGCAATACCTGCCGGTGGTCTTCGCGGTGTTTCAGATCTTCTTCCTTCTCGCGTTGGTGATTTATTACATCATTCAGTCGATTATCCGCATCTTTGTGCAGTTCTACATCACGCGACGGTTTTACGCTGACGACGAATCGCTTGGTCGCCAAGCCCAAGCCGCAAGCGCGAAGGCCCGAGAATTTTCTGAGAAAGACAGTGGTGGTGGCGGTCTTATCGCTCGGGCAAAGCGTGAACTTGAAGATGCGACCGGAGCATCGTCAGAGAAGAAGAGCACAGATTCAGGTGGAACACGCCCTTCTCCAAAAGGTTCGAATTCTCGAACGAATGGTGGCTCGAAGAGCAACAAGGGGCGTCCACAGTCATCGAAGAACAGCCAGAGACGCGATTTAGGTCGCCCTGGCGGGCAGCGCAAGCGCTGAAACTACGACAGAAAGAGACTTTTCATGGAATGGGTGACAACAACAGGTCGGAGCGTTGAAGACGCAACCGAGGCAGCCCTCGATCAACTCGGTGTTGCAGCTGATGAAGCCGACATTGAAGTGTTAGAAGAGCCAAAAAGCGGTTTATTTGGCCGTACACGCGGTGAAGCGAAGGTTCGTGGACGTGTTCGACCGACAGAAGTGCGGCCTAAGCGCGACAATCGCCGCTCACGTGGAAACAAAAACGGTGGCCAACAACGGCGTGAACGTCAGGCATCTGATGCGTCGGGTAATAGCAAGCCGTCACAA
>CALCBR010000120.1:0-17265 GCA_937897105.1 uncultured Acidimicrobiaceae bacterium
CATCTGCAACGCGGTGAGGGTCTCACCGTGAATCGGCCACGCAGCACCAACCGCGACAACATGCATACCGAGCAAATAGAGCGACGACCGGGCGGCCTCAACATATGCATGGGCCCAGCTCATCAACACATGGCCCATCGCTCCGGTAAAGACGGCAATCAGCAAAATCCAGATCCAGTCCTTGCCTCCGAACTCGTTGAAATCGGAAATTGATCCGGTGACGAGAATGGGGAGTATCGCTGCAATCAACGCCCAGATATTGACACTGAACATCCATTCGATCGGATCGACATTGGTGCTCGAGCGGGCAATCCGAGTGAGCACCCAATACGCGCTGAACGTCACGAGTGCCAACACTGCCCACAACACTCCAAGTGCGCTTGCTCGCACCTCCGACTGGGCGCTGAGAATCACCATTGCGGTTCCTGACACTCCGACAAGAGTCCACAACACCTGACGCAACCGCGGTCTCTCACCAAAGATCGGCCCGGCCAGAAGCAGTAACAACGCAGGTTGGGTGGCGACGGTCGTCGACAGCACCGACACAGTTGCTTCTTGAACTGCGGCAAAAACAAACAACAGGTTGGTTCCGAACGCTAAGCCCGGCCACATTGTCGTTCGAAGGAGATTGAACGACATCCGCCCGCCTCGAGCCTTCAATAACAAGAAGAGCAGAGGGGTCGACAGCAGGAATCTCATCGCCCCACCCACCAACGGCGGTGCCGTGACAAGTTTGGTCAAAGGTGGGCCAAGCCCAAACAGAACGACAACAATTCCGACGACAACCACCGGCAGATATGCCGGAACCTGACGATCGTCAGGGTGTTGAGCAGTTGTCACAGGGTCAGTCTGACGAGTCGTTCATCGTTCGGACGTATCGGAGATGCGGCACGTCGACTATTGGTCAGGGTCACTACATAGCCCTGCCGTCGTCCCGTCGGCAGTGCCACCACATGTTCGACCAAAGTCTTCATCATCTGACCCAACATCGGAGAGAAAGAACAAAAAGTCGCAGGCTTCCATATCGCCCGCTGCACAGTCGCTGCGATAGTCGATATTGAGATTCACACAGTTCCCGCCGAACTCAGTGTCGGCAGTATTTCCACACGTCTTCGCAAACGCTTCCTCTTCCGAATCAAACGGAGCGTTGAAATACAGGTCGTCACAGGCCTGCATATCGCCGTCTGCGCACAGGCGATACTGCTCATCAAGGGTCTCCTGGTCAACGGTAACAACGTCATCGTCGGTTTCTAATTCTGGAGAAAGCTCGTTAAGGCCGAAGACATCTTCAAGACCGCATTCAGAAGAAATCTTGACGATTTCTTCAAGAAACTCCATCGCCTCTTCTTCAGTTGACGGTTCACCCGAGGTCAACAACTCAACAATGCCGCTATCGCTCGTCATCAAACACGACGCCTGCTCAGGAGTGATGTCAAGTTCGGCAGCAAGGTCAGCGACAGCGGCTTCGGGAGCGCAGTCAAGCAATGTCTGGGCGATGAGCATTCCCGACCCAGACACGGCATCAAACAGCACCTCCTCGTCGGCAAGCATTGCGTCAACCAGACAGGTGAACTCTTCTTCAGAAAAGTTGTCGAGTCCGCTGTCACCGCCAGAGATGAGTTCAACAGCTGCTTTTCCATCGCAACCGAGCAGCACACGCATCAACGCAAGCTGTACTGGAGGTGACTCATCGCCGGCGATCAGCGCGTCACCGAGGCTGTCGTCTTTCGAAATCTCATTCAACATGCAAATCTGGTTGTCGCTGGAGAGACCTTGGAATGCCCCCTCGGCAAGAGTGGCGGATGAACGAAGATCGGCAATCCGATCGGTTGAAACCTCGGCACTCGCATCTGATTCGGCGGTGTCGGCCGACTCTTCGGTTGATGAACCTCCACATGCGCCTGCAATGAGGGCAAGCACGGCGGTTAGTCCCGCAACTTTCGACCAAGAAAATGTTTGCACTGTCACGAACCCAGATTACGAAACATGGGCACTTCGAACTCTGATGGTCAAACCGGCGGCACATTCACCACGGATGACGCCTAGTTCAGCGAGTTCAGCGCGCCAGTAGGGATTCGAACCCCAAACCTTCTGATCCGTAGTCAGATGCTCTATCCGTTGAGCTACTGGCGCTGGTGATGCAAGAGTCTATGCGTCACTTTCACAGATGCCACGACGGCAGGTTGAGCAGTAATCCACCTGCACAATCGCACAAGCAACTACGGTTGTGTCCATGCAAATCATTACGTACTGGAAACGTGGATTTCTCGAAAATTATGCGAACTTCAAAGGGCGTGACACGCGACCTGAGTTCTGGTGGTTTTACCTCGCGAACGTGATCCTCACCTATGGACTCTTCATCCTCGGTGGTATCACAGGCGCGAGCATCTTGGGTCTCATCGGCCTTCTCTACGGTTTGGCAGTGATCGTTCCCGGCATCGCTGCTGGTGTCCGGCGTCTGCACGACACTGGAAAGAGCGGCTGGCTGATGCTGGTCTCCCTCATTCCGCTTGTAGGCGGCATCATCCTCATCGTGTTTCTTGCTCAGCCCGGAACTCCTGGGGCTAACGAGTACGGCCCCCCCACCGGCGCTGACGCCTCTACTGCCGATGCCGGCATGACGACTCCGCCACCGCCACCACCGCCACCAACGGCCTAAGACGTTACGTTAAAGACCGGCGCAGGCCTCGGTCTGCAGGTACGAGCCAAAGCACCAGGGATGCCAGCCGTCGCCTCGTTGCGCAAGCGATCGTTCATACAGAGCGAGCGCAGCCCGAGTGTTGGCCTCCGCATCAAACAGTTGAGCGCGAGACGTCACGCCAACTGATCCGAGCCATGTTTGGTGGATCGTCCAATAGATCTGAAAGAGGCCGACACAGCACCAGCCGTTATCGGCATCTGCCTGATAATTGCTCTCCCGCCACGCAATTTTGAGCGCGCGTTCCTCAAGATCGTCTGGCCAGATTGCGCGAATGATGCGTTCAACCTCAGAGTTACTCGGCGACGGCGAAATCGCAACGGTTGTGGTTGGCACCGCAGTTACCGGCGGGGCCGAGGTTGTAGACGGCGCAACCGTAGTTGCCGGGATCACAACACGAACTCCCTGAGGTAGGCACAATTCATCGCCGGGGTACAGCATGTCTCGAGCTGCGGCTCCATTGTGCTCAAGCAACACACGAGTTGGAATTGAGGCCCGGTCTGCGATCAATGTCCACGAGTCACCCGCCCGCACGACGTACGACGACCCACATGTGAGAGTAGAGGGCGTCGCGGAGGTCGTGGCGACCGGTGCCGTAGTAGGTGCCTCACTGTTGACCGTGGTCGCAACCTTGGCGCTGACTCTCTCGGTTGGGTTTACCGTTGACACCTCTGAGGTGGTGCTCTCCGGCACCGCCGAGGGCACCACCGAAGGCAATTGGCTTGTTGAAGTTGATGCCAACTCGTTCAGTTCGTTGGGCGTGATGTCACCTAACACCGGGGTCACTAACGCGGCCTGACCGCGTGGAACAGACGAGGTGTCGTCTGCTGTCCGACGGGTCGACCATGCAACGGGCACCACCAGAGCAAACGCAACCAAAATGAGCACAATGCGACCAACAAAAGGGTCGATACGGAATGACGACCTGCGTGAACGCATCGATTCAACCGCTTCATTCTGAACGACGCGGTGTATTCCGCTTGGTCGAGTGGGAGCATCAGGGTCTATCTCGTGTGATTTTGGCTCCCACGGAACAGTTTCGCTCCAAAAATCAGCAACCTCATCTCCACGCGATCTCCGCATCTTGCGATGATTGCGGGAACTGTCGTTTGGTCGACGAGGAGAGGGACCCCTACTCCACATGACGAAAGTCTGACTGGTTTGTCATCATTTCGCAACATTTCGCAGTTGCGCTACCGGCACAACTCCCTCTGTCCTACGCTGAGGACATGCCGCCAACCTTGAAACGCGCGCTATGCATCGTCGGCGCCACCATCGCTATCGGAGCGTTCAACATTCGAGAGGCACACGCAGACGCCACAGATCTTTCCATCGGGCAATGGCAAGAAATGGGAGCCTTCTTCACCGGTGATGTGTTCAACGCCATCGGAATAGAAAAGGTCGAATCAAATGGCAAGACATTCATCGTTGCTGGAGCGTCATGCACGACACCTGGCCCCGAGTATCGAGAAGATATTTGCATGGTCGCATACGACGCTGACACATTCGAACTCGCAGATTTCGGAGACTCCGGAGTGGTACGAGACAGCCCAAATAACGTCGCAGATTTTCGGATGGCAAAGACAATGGCGGTTGACTCCGCAAACCGACTTGTCGTAAGCGTGTACTGCGAACGGCGCCGCGGCGTCGTCAACTACCTCTACGACGTCGACGACATATGCCTACGTCGCTTTCTCCCAGATGGGTCAGTCGACACAACGTTTGGAAACACGCCAGACAATGTCGCAAATGCACCAATGGAGAGGTACCAAAACCCGACCGAAATCGCATTTGATGAGTCTGGTGACATCATCCTTTCCGGATACTGCTCCTCGTCTCCCTGTCTCGTCGGGTTCACGCAAGACGGTGATCTTGATGTTGATTTCGGTGACGGCGACTACGAGGCAGGAGGCTCTTGGGTCGACCGGTTTTACGACGGCTGGTTTAACGCGCTCGCCATCCATGGCGACCATATCTATGCCGCAGGCACATGCTCCCCCGACGACTACTTCGAACGATACGCATGCCTCTCGCGATGGAATCTCGACGGAACCCCAGACCTCACATTTGCATCTGACGGAATCACGCTCACCAGTGCCGATGACAGAACCAGCACGGCTGGGACAGTCACCGACATTGTCATCATTGATAGCCGAGTGTTCGTCGCATCAATCTGTGGCGGAGATTTCTCAAGCAACATTCGAGCAACCGGGTGCATCATCGAATACGACACCGAGGGTGAAGTCATCGACGTTCGAGAGACCGTTGCATTGAACGACGTCTCGCAATTGCGACTCATTGACGGCCAACTGGCAGCAGTTGGAGTGATGTACGGCGACGATGTCGAGCAGTTCGCAATTCAACTTCTTGACATCACTCGCACCGATGATGCAACGGTCAATATTGTGAGTTCTGGTGCGGTTGGCGACTACTCCTCAACGTTCGCAGTAGCTCACGGCGACTACATCTGGGCATCGCGCAAGTGCTACGACAACGTGAGTCTGTGTGTCGACCGAGTGCGATACAAAGACTCGACACCACCGTCGACATCATCGACGACGGTGACCACCATGCCTGAAGCATCAACCTCAACAAGCGCACCAGCGGTGGAATCAGCAATAGACGAGACCGCCCCAGCCGAAGAAGTAACTGCTGCGACAAACGCTGACACAACAGCGGTCACCGACACGCCAGTTTTGACTACATCTAACGACGGGTCATCGTCGACCACCATGGTCGTCGCCATCATCGCTACGGTCCTCGTCGCAGTAAGCGCCGCAGTGGTGATCAGAAAACGCCGGCCAACAACTTGACCACATAAAGAACACGTGCCGAGCCCGAAGGCCCGGCACGTTCCTTGCGGAGAGGGTGGGATTTGAACCCACGGACCACTCGCGTGGTCAACGCCTTAGCAGGGCGCCCCATTCGGCCGCTCTGGCACCTCTCCGAATAGGGCAGAGTCTACAGAGCGACAGTCGTTGGCCTACCGCCGACACGATAGGTTGGTAGACGGAACGGTGGCAGAGCGGCCTAATGCACTTGTCTTGAAAACAAGAGACCTTACGGGGTCCGGGGGTTCAAATCCCTCCCGTTCCGCTCTTTCACTCAGCGAACGACACGCTGGGTGAGCGCGCGATCAGCAGCATTTGCTCCGCACATTCCGTGAGCACCGGCACCAGGCGGTGTCGATGATGAACACAAGTACACGCCAGGAATACCGGTCGCATACGGGTTCGGGCTCACGCGTGGTCGGAAGACGGTTTGTAGCGGCGATCCGGCCCCTCCGATGATGTCGCCGCCGACATAGTTCTCGTTGTACTTCGACATCTCTGTCGTCGAGCGAACCGCCATGCCAACAACACGGTCTCGGAAGCCGGGAGCGAAGCGTTCGATCTGCTCGACAATTGCCTCGGTCGCGTCGCCTGTGTAGCCGTGGGGCACGTGAGCGTACGCCCAGATCGGGTGAACATTTCCGGCAGACCTGCTCGGGTCTGCCAAGTACTGCTGACCAACCAGTACAAACGGTGCGGCTGGCATCTTGCCATCAACGACCGAGCGTTCATTCGCCGCGATTTCATCAAACGACCCACCAACATGAACTGTGCCCGCTCGTCGTGCATCTTGAGCCGTCCACGGAATGCCACCCTCAACCGCAAAGTCAACTTTGAATGCCCCTGGCCCATGAGAGAACGAACGGTATGCACGCGCAATGCGCGATGGCAGACGATCACCGAGAATCTCAAGAGCGATCGACGGCACCACGTCGAGCATCAGCACATCATGAGACGGAAGGTCGTCCACAGATGACACCCGGGTATTCGTTTCGATCTTGCCTCCGTGGGCGACGATGTCAGCAACGAGGGCGTCGACAATCCGCTGCGTGCCGCCTTTTGCGACTACCCAGCCATGTGCATGAGCTGCTGCCGTCAGCGTCACGCCCACTGCGCTCGTCAACGGTCGATCGAGACGCCAAAACGCGTGTGCTGCCACCCCGCCCCACAACGCTCGGGCCTGTTCAGTCGTAAACGTACGGGCCAGCAGAGTCGCCGGCGGCAACACGCGAACACCAAAATTGGCCAGCGTGAGCGGATGTCTCGGCACGCGAAGGACCGGTTGAGAAATCTCTGCGAAAAGAGGATCGAATTTCTTCGCTACCGGGGCGAACACCTGCCGCCAACGTCGCGCATCTGCTCCCAACAGTTCATCGGTGACATCGAATGATGTTGCGAACGCACCGGCTGACCCATCGTCAAGCGGATGCGCGCAATCAATTTCGGGGGCACACCACTCAAGTCCTGGAAGATTCAGTTCCTGAAAGAAGGGCGACGCAAGCGCCATCGGATGCGCCGCCGAACAATGATCATGCACAAGCCCAGGCGCGAGATACTCCGAACTTCGAGCACCGCCACCAACTGTGTCGGAAGCTTCGAGCACGGTGACGTCGCTCCCTGCGCGAGCGAGGCGCGCCGCCGCGGCGAGGCCATTTGGGCCACCGCCAACGACAATCGCTGTGCTCATTACGTCAACTGTGCGTGAGCGAGATTCCCTCACCCTTGGTGTCTCTTCCACCATCACCAGGGTAGGGGTCACCTGCAGGGGTATACCCCTCGCGTTGCCACGTCACGACGTGCGGAACCAAACCGTCAGGAAGGAATGGCTGCGTGTGGTAGGCGTCGTCGTTGTGGTACCAGCCCTTCTCAACAACACCAAGCGCTGCATCGATCACTCTGTATTGAACCTTCTTGGAAAACATCGGCTGTGACTCGGTGAAGACGACACGTAGGTCGCCAGGCTCATAGTTACACCGCTCTTGAACCGCCTCAATGAGGCGCTCATCGTTGCAGTGCGCATCGCCAAAGTTCCAGCCGAGTAACACGTTGCCGAGGAACTCTCCTTCTCGAAGAACCCTCGTGTCCATGTCGTCGTTGTGCCGCATGTGCAAGGTGATGTGCATTCGACCCATCGGGTGCATCATTCTGAACGCAATCGCTTTCTGAATAAAGACCTCAGAGATTTCCTTGCCGAAGATCGGAATGATCTGATCAATCTGGTTGTCTGCCGCCTTCACGATCCGCTCGTTGATGCGATCTTCTTTCTCTTTGTCGACAAATGCCCATGTCGTCGAGGCCCAGTTGCCGGCGTACTGCTTCATGCCGATAAGGAACGACACGTGCTGCGGCCAGAACGCTCCCAGCACGATGCCGAACAGGCCTACTACCAGCACCGGAATGATCAGGAGTGGCTCAATATCACCAACTCCCCAGCCGTCACCCGCCGGGAAATTCGCAAACAAAAATCCGGTGCAGAAGATAAAGAACACGTTCCATTCGAGCGGCACCGCGAGCGGGATTGTCGAAATGATGAAGGTGTGAAGCGCCCAGATCGAGAGAATCCCGATCCATGTCATCCACGGCCATGGTGAGAACAGTAATACGAGCGGCATGACGAGCTCGCAGGTGGTGCCACCAATATGACCGATGAGGTGAGTTGCTTTCGACGGACGTAGATCATTCGGATAATCCTTTACCGTCGCCATGCGAAGCCTTCGCGACCCGTTCCACGGGGTGTTGTTGATCATCACCGACACGGTCGAGGAGAAGCCATGGTTGAACTTCGACACACCGGCACCCATCCACACGATGACAATGAAAATCTTCGCCGCGACCACCATGTCAACCCATGACGGGAAGAGGGCAAACGCCAACATGGTTGGCACGTACTGCTCGGCGCGTGACGCCAAGAACACACACTTATCACGCAGCCCCATCAGGCAAATGAGGACGGCGTACACCACGAACGGCCAACGGGGCATGACTCCCGCAGTCCCCTCCGGCAACCCAGGGATCTGCTCGCCCGAGAGGAACAGCATCATCACGAGCCAGAACACGATGAGCTTATAAAGGCCGGTGTCCCACGGGGTGCGGCGGTTGCCCTTCGTCAACGGAACGTGATTTGGGTACGGCGGGATTCTCAGCGTGTCGTTCTGCCACCAGTAGAGGCTCTGGCCGATCGGTGGGTCGAAGTGGAACGCCATCGGGCCGCATGTTGCTGCGAGCCCAAGGATCTCCATCAAGACCGTCCAAATCATCAACTTCTGGTAGAGGATGGGCTCATCCCACCAGCCCCCGATGTCGTTAAATTCAAGGCCGGCCGTGAACGAGGCTGCGACGATCAAGCCAAACAGCGCGAAGAAGAAAATCTTCCATACGTAAAACATTGCCGTCTGTTTTGGCGTGCCGAAGCCTGCTTCCACCCAGTGCAACTGGAGGAGTTTCATGCGTGGCAAAAATGGGATCTTCGGGAATTCGTCGAGATCGACTGGTGGTAAATCTGCGGTGCGGTAACCCATGTCGTTTCTTTCTGTGTCCTGTTATCTGGTCAATTAGTACTTACGTCCGCGGCGGATGCGCATCTGCGAATCGCGCCGATGTTGCTCATCATCAAGAATCTGATGGTCTTCTCCGGTGCGCCTGCGTGACACCTGAGTTCCACTCAGCCGGCGCAACTCGCGCTCTTTCACCCTCAGACGACCCCACGCCTGTCGCACATCTTTTCGGCGACGCCGCTCAATATGGTCTTCTTCTGACTCAGAGGTACCCGCAAGGTACGCCTCTTCGATTTCATCGAGGCGTGAGCGTGCTTCGTCCGATGTCATCTCCATCTGAATTCGTCCTCGCGACATCAAGTAAATGCGGTCGCTGTACTTCAATGCCTTTCGAGCATGCTGTTCAACGATCAGAGCTCCAATGCCCTGCTCGTCTGCTGCAGTTCGAACTGCGCTCAGCAAACGGTCGACGATCATCGGTGCAAGCCCCAATGACAACTCGTCAGCGAGTAGCAATTGTGGGTCGCGGCTCAGCGCTCGTCCAAGTGCGATCATCTGCTGTTCGCCACCTGAGAGCATGCCGCCTCGAATATCAAGCCGAGGCTCAAGCGATGGGAACAACTCAAGTACACGCTCAACGCTGCCGCCACCGATCTTGATGTTGTCACGGGCCGACATCTTGGTGAAGATAAGACGATCTTCGGTGACCAAGCCAATGCCATTTCGGACCCGCTGGTACATCGGCGTGAACGTCGGAACGTTCGACAGCATGACAATGCCGTCAACCGGAGGTAACTGCCCGGCGATCGTAAGCAAAGTAGTTGACTTACCAGCACCATTGGGCCCCAACAAGGCGACGACTTCTCCGCGTTTCACTGTGATGTTCGCACCGGTCACGACTTCTCGGCCGAGGTAACCGGCTTTGAGGTTGCGGGTCTCTAACAGGTGAGGAGTCTGCGCCTGCACGTACTGGCCAATACCCGGCACCTCGGCGATCATCTCTGAGAAGTTCATGGTTTCACTCATGGTTAACTCCCGCTCTCCACTGGCTGGCTGCTCTCGATCCCGAGATCGTCATCAGACTGTTGACCGAGGTACGCCTCAATGACGGCAGGGTCATTTCGTATTTCTTCCGGTGTGCCTTCTGCGATCTTGTTGCCAAAATCGATCACCACCACACTGTCACATACTCCCATGACAAAGTTCATGTCATGTTCAACGAGCAAGATCGCCATTCCCCATTCATCGGCAAGTCGTCGCACCACTCGGGCAAGTTCGGCGCTTTCAACCGAACTCAAACCAGCCGCTGGCTCGTCGAGAAGGAGCACGCTCGGGTGCATCGCCACCGATCGGGCAATTGCCAACAGCCGCCGCTTGCCATATGACAAGTCACTCACTTCACGGTGGAGATCTTCGTCAAGATTGAATTCTTGAACGGCGCGAACAACCTCCGGACCAAATTTCGGGATCACCGGCCACACAAGATCGCGGACATACGCAGAGAGGTTTTGCGGGTCTGCGGCGACGCTGAGGTTTTCAAACACGGTCGTGTCTTCGAAAAGTTCAAGAGATTGGAATGACCTCGCCATTCCTGAATGCACCCGGGCGTTCGCATTTCCTTTAGATATGTCGTTACCACCGACGGTGACCCGGCCCGAGGCCGCAGGGGTAAACCCGGTGAGCGCATCGATGAGAGAGGTCTTTCCTGCACCGTTTGGCCCGATGAGACCGACCACTTGGCCAGGCTCAATTGAAAAGCCAACACTGTTGACCGCAGTCACGGTTCCGTACTGCACCGTGAGATCTTCAACCTCCAGACGCTTCGCCGGTACTTTCTCGCCGGAGCGCTCTTCGACGCGTTCAGACACCTCTTCCAACTTGATGAAATACGACTCACCGAACTTCTTCGTTCGCTTGAAAATTCGGAAGCTACGCGCCCACTCCGCAGCGACGCCGTCTGGGTTGTAGAGCACCACCAACAAAATCGCGATACCACTGATCAACTGAACGAACTCGCCGACACCGTTCCACGTCGACTCCATCACTTCTTGGTTGAATCCAGCCGTCGCCATCATCGCCCCAACAAACGCACCCAACACATGGCCGACACCACCCACTAGTGAGAGTCCTGCGTAGGTGATCGACGTGAAGTTGGTGAATGACTGATAGCTGACAGACGTCAACCGGAAAGCGAGAAGAATTCCGCCTAGTGCGGCGAGCGCTGACGCAAATGCAAACGCAAACAACTTGGCAGCCGCAATGTTGATACCAAGCGAGGCAGCAGCGCGCTCGTTCGTTCTCACCGCAATCAGACGTCGACCACTACGACCACGCCTCACATTTGCGACCAACACAACTGCGAGAAGAGCCATTCCCAAAACAAAAATTCCGTATCGCTCGGGATACCTAATCGAGCTGATCTCGAATCCGAACAGGCTCGGATCACCGACAGGCGTGCCATAGATTCCACCCGTGTAGTTGCGGTTGTTGAACAACATCAACTCAAGGGTGGTCCCAAGCCCCAACGTCACAATCGCAAGGTTGATGCCACGGGTACGCACCGCCGGCAGAGCAAAAATCATTCCAAGTGGCACCGCCGCGACCACGCCGGCAAGCAAACCCACCAAGAACGGCAGTTGGTAGACCGCCACAAGTCGTCCTGCTACCCACGCACCGAAACCCGCCATTGCGTACTGAGCGAGCGAGAGCTGTCCTGCGTAGCCGGTGACAACAACAATCGACAGCAACACAATGGCGGCACACAGCGACACGGTGAGGGCGTCAACCCATTTCGTGTCTTTGGTCAACATGAGGAAGACGATCATTCCAACAAGAAAGATCGTCCAGTCCCACGACATTCGACCATTCCCAATTGCGGGCAACCTCCTGAGGTAATGGTCTCGCGTCGGGATTGTTCGCCCTCTGAACACGAGCATGATGATGATGATCACGAATGGCAACGACTGGCCGGCGCCTTGTTGATCCCAGAATCGGTTGATCAACGTCTGGCCCATTCCCAGTAGGTAGCCGGCCGCTGTCGCCAACGGGAACGATTTGAAGTCGGCGATGAGCGCCGCTGCGAGGGCAGCGAGCACAAGAGACGTCATCGACGTCACTTGCAGCGTCATCACCGGGACAACGAGAATTCCGCCGATGCAGGCGGCCGCAGAACCAAGACCCCAGTTAAGGACAGCGATTTTGTTCGGCGAGACTCCCACAGCCGCTGCAGAACGCTCGTTCTCTGAAACCGCCTCGGTTTCGATACCAAAATTTGATGATCGGTACAGCAACCAGAATAAGAACGCAGAGAAACTCCCGATTGCAAGCAAGATGAGGCGGTCGACGGTGATACTGACGTCTCCGTACAGGGTGACACGGTCGACCGGAAGCTGACTTGGGACCTGCCGCGGCTTTGACCCGTACCGGATCACCACCCCCGCTTGCACGGTGACAAGTACGCCCAAGGTTGCAAGAAGCTGAATGAGGTTGCTCGCTCGTTTACGTTGCAACGGACGCAAAATAACCCAGTGGGTGAGAACGCCGAGGGTGATGGAGAGCAACACACCGAAGAATGAAGCCACCCAGAAGTTCTGTCCTCGCTCATACTGCAATTCGTATTGGAGGAACACACCGGCGATTCCTGTCGCACCAAGCGAGAAGTTGAGCACTCCGGTGCCTCGGAAGATGACGATGAGGCCTTGGGACGCAAATGCGTAGAGCGCACCAACGCCCAACCCAAGCAAAGCAAACCGGATAATTTCGTTCACGCCTTCAACCCCCACTGTGACTGCGCCATGAGACCGTGCCGAGCGTGCTCGGCGGCCCCTCCCGAAATGGTAGGGAGGTCACTCCTCCAACACGAAGTCGGACACCTCTCAGTGTCTAAGGTTCGCGTAGGTAGGTCGCACAAGGCGGCTCACTAGACCATTCACCAAAGGGGGGAGAATGAGTTTTCTGAACAAGAAATCTGGGGTCGTCCGCCGTGTTGCCGCAGTTGCGATACTCGGCATCGGACTCACTGCATGTGGCGGTGATGATGCCGCTGACGAGCCTGCTGAGGAGGAAGCAGCGACTGAAGAGGTTGCTGAGGAGCCCGCAGCTGAAGAACCCGCAGCCGAGGAGCCAACGGGTGATCCCATCAAGTTAATGACGGTCACGACGTTGAACGCAAATGGCCCTACGTACGAGAACATCAAGATCGCAGCGGAGATCGCAACTGATCACATCAACTCAAATGGCGGCATTAACGGCCGGCCACTTGAAGTCATTGTCTGTGACGAACAGTTTGACCCAGCAATTGCTGCAACGTGTGCACGCGACGCAGTCGAAGAAGGTGTGGTGTCAGTGGTTGGCTCGTTCACCTACTTTGCTGAAGCAATCGTGCCGGTGATCGCAGAATCAGACATCACCTGGTTCGGTGCGTGTTGTCCGATCTCGCCATCAGAGCTGACATCACCACATTCGTTCAACATTGGTAACCAGCCGATGTACGCAGTCGGAATGGTTCGCCAGGCCGTCGAAGATGGATGTGAGGCAATCAACGCCGTCATCGTTGAAGGTGCCGACGCAATCTTCCAGGGCCCAATGGAAAACGCCATGGCTGCATACGGACGTGAGTTCAACGACGTGATGATCATTCCGAACGCTGCGCCTGACTACTCAGCTGAAGTTGCACAAGCAACCACCGGTGTTGACTGCATGGTGATCGTTCTGTCAGAGGGCCCGTTCCTCACCTGGAACACCGCAATGCAGCAGTCAGGATCTGACGTGCAGCAGTACGGTCCTCAGGGCAACCTCAACAACATCTCAGCAGTGGGTGCCGAGGAAGTCACCGATGGCAACATCATCTCGGGTATGTACCCAGATATCTCGACCGACCCATGGGTCGATTATCGCGCTGCACTTGAGAAGAACAACATCGATCAAGAAGCAAACGACTTCAACAGCCTCGGTGGTCTCGGAACATGGGCCGCATACATCGGCTTCGCTCAGATCGCATCCACCATCGAGGGTGAAGTGACTGCTGCTTCATTCTTCGAGGCTGCGAGCAACACGAGCAACCTTGACCTCAACGGAATGGTGCCGGTCATTGACTTCACTCAAGAGTGGACCGATGGACTGGATGGTTACTCCCGTCTGTTCAACCGGAGCGTCGTCTACAGCCAACTCTCAAATGGAGAAGTTGTCCCTATTGACAACGAATTCTTCGACGTCGGTGACCTCGCACAGGGAATCGCCCCGTAACACATCGGGCATTGCCCAATAACTGAAACCCGAGCCCGGCTCAGCGTCTTTTCGGAGGCACTGGGTCGGGCTCATTTCTTTCTCAGCGACCTAGTCGAAGCCGCCGGCCGACGCAGGAGAAGTTCACAAAATTTGGAAGAAAATGATGGCGGCAATCAATCCTGCAGTGATCAGAGCAATCGCAAACGCGCCCGCAGCATCATTTCGTGACGAACGGATGTCATCAGGATTCGGCTCTGGTGGAGTGACATCTTGATCTTTGATTTCGTACACCATGTGACTACCCCGCTACGTGTCTGACGCTGCGCTCAACAGACGTCGCCTTCTACGCGGAGCGTATTTCGATAACTGTTTCGCCAGCGAAGCGGGCGTTACCGCGCCTTGTTGGCGCCCGCTCGGTCGCAAGCCGCATGGTGCGAATATCGTCATAGTCGCATGTGGATCGTCGTCACCTTTCTCGCCACGATCTTCCAAACTCTGCGAACTGCTGCTCAAGCACGGCTGCGACCTGATCTTTCTGTCAATGCAGCAAGTTATGTGCGCTACATCCTCGGCGCACCACTATCGATTGCGGCCTGCATGCTTGCCGTCTGGTGGTCGGCAGACGGTATGCCAACGATCCCTGTGCGCTTTTGGTTCATCGTCACAGTCGCCGGCCTCGCGCAAATCGTCGGGACGATTGCGCTACTCACGGCCTTTGACCGCCGTGACTTCGCTATCGGAACCGTGTACTCAAAAACCGAAGTCATTCAGGTCGCAGTGTTTTCAGCTGTCATCGTTGGCGAGCCACTCCGATTGTGGGGCTGGGTCTCGGTGATCGCAGTGTTAGTCGGCGTCGTCAAACTTGCGAGCCCGTCTGACACTCCACTTCGTCAACTCATTGCTCATCGTGACCGCGCCGCTCAAGCAGGTGTTCTTGCTGGCGCCGGATTTGCGCTTGCGTCGGTTGGCATCAGGTGGGCGTCAACAAGTCTCGGAGAACACCCTGCGCTGGTTCGCGGGCTTATCACGCTTGCGGCGATGAACACCGCTCAAACCATCGTGAACGGAATCTGGATTTGCATGAGAGAGCCCGAGTCGATCGGCATCATCTTTCGACACTGGAGACGCACACTGCCCGTTGGAGCGATGTCGGTGGGCGGTTCAGCGGCGTGGGCAATTGCCATGAGTATGGAAACCGCTACGAAAGTGCGCTCACTCGGCCAACTTGAACTACTGCTCACGTTCGTTGTCTCGCGGGTGTGGCTCCGACAGCAACATCGGAGAACCGAGTTTGTTGCAAGTGGGCTCGTACTTATCGGAATCCTCGGCGTCACCGTGTTGGGGTGACGCGGCGGTGTCTACTCGGCTGCTGAAATGTCAACGCCAAACAATTCCCCGAATCGTGCGGCATAGCCAGCGTCGTCAGCAATCGCTCCGAGTTCTGCCCAATCGTTGGGCCCCATCTTTGCTTTGCCGTCGATAATTCCTTCTGCAGCCCAACTCACCGCATATCGCAACTGTGGCGAATCGGTATGGATCGCGTGATGAATGACCTCAGCAACCTCTTCTGCGGGGGTCGCCTGACGGATACCAGCTGCGTAGAAGCCGAACATCCGGCCGTACTGCTGGTCGTAGGCTCCTGATGCGTTCGGAGCCTCAGTGTTCTTCGAAAAGATCGCTGACTTTGTCACACCCGGTTCGATAATCGCGACGCGAATTCCGAACGGTGCAACCTCGAGCGCAAGTTCTTCGCTCACACCTTCGAGCGCCCATTTTGAGGCCACGTAGGGAGCTTGAGCAATAGCTCCAAAGCAACCAGCGACCGAAGTGATGTTGATGATGGAGCCCGATCCTCGCTCGCGCATCTGTGGGAGGACCGCTTGTGAGCACCGCACGGCTCCGCACAGGTCAACATTCATCACATCGAGAAACTCTTTTGGTGAGGTCTCTTCGACAACGCCATTGCCACCCACGCCGGCGTTGTTCACGAGATTGTCGACGCGTCCGGCTCGTTTCATGATGTCGTCAAAACCTTGACGAACTGAATCACCGTCGGCGACATCGAGTTCGGCAAGTTCGATCGACACACCAGCCTCGGTAGCCATCGCAAGAAGCTTGTCGGCTTTCGAAATTGAACGAACGGTGCCGTAAACCGTGTGGCCTTTCGCGGCGAGATGCACTGCGGTCGCACGACCGATGCCTGAGTTTGCGCCGGTCACAACGGTGATTGGTGAAGTCATATTTCGAGTCTAAGAGGTGAGGTGCAAGTACCTAGAACGTGTCGTCATCGTGAAAGACTGACGACATGGCACAACACCACATTGCGTGCACCCACACCGGCAGCCTTCCGCGCCCCGATGATCTCATCCAGCTGATGTGGGCCGTCGGTGACGGCATCCCCGTCGACCGCGAGGCGCTCGAGAGACGCGCGGAGGCGCACAGGGCGCTTCAGCGCTGGCGCGAGTTCGTGGTGGAGGCTGGGGCGCTTCGCGCGCGCGTCCGCGTCCGCGGCAGGCTCATTCTGCCTCGTCCGGGACGCCGAAGTGGTCCTGGTAGAACGCCCTGAGGTACACCGGGAGGAGGCCGGTGTGCCAGTCGTTTGAAACGTAGATGAGGTTCTCATCGCCAAAGGGGAACCCGCCGCAGTGGACGTGCCAGACCGCCTCGATGCCCGCCTGGGACATCAGCGCGCCCCTCCACGCCACATCCATGGTGCTTCCAGCGTAAATCTGGTCGCCGACCTCGTGGAAGCAAGGGTGGTTAACGAATACGATGTCGACGCCGTCCCTGTTCAGGTGGTAGTACTCAACCTCAACCTCGGTTCCCATCACGTTGAACTTCTGGCGAGCGCAGGGGGTGTGGCACTCGTCGTAGTGGTGGTACATGGGGACGACGGACATGACGCGGTGGCCACGACGCACGAGCGCCTGCGAATACGATCAAAATTGGGGTCGAGATAAGCGCGAGGTCGGTGCGGGTTGGGCCGTCGAAGAAACGGAGCGCGTTTCGGGAGGGG
>CALCBR010000121.1:0-1578 GCA_937897105.1 uncultured Acidimicrobiaceae bacterium
CCACCACCTACGACCACAACGACCACAACGACAACAGTGCCGGAGACAACGACCACAACAACGGCCCCTGCGACCACGACTACCGCACCAGCGCCCACAACGACGACGGAGCCCCCGACGCTTCCAGCAACCGGCAACCAGTCGTTCCCGTCACCGACCACGTGGGCCGCTCTACTACTTCTCAGCGCAGGACTCCTTCTCGGGAAATCAACACGCAGCAGGATCTTATGAAAGAAGAAACCTCCACAACAAAGATCGATGGACGAACTCTGCAGGCAATGCAGAGGCGGATGCGCACCAGAGAACTTCTGTTACGCACCGCCCGCAACAGTCTCATTGAGGGCAGAACGCTCAATATTGCCGACATCGCAAACGATGCCGAAGTTGCCGTCGCCACGGTGTACAACCACTTTGCAAGCCCCGAGGAAATCCTCAGAGCGATCACTGAAGATCTCGTTGATCGATCGATAAAAGATACTCTGTCAATCGTTAAGGCATCAGGTTCACGAGCAGCCTCTGAAATGCTCCCGACGTTGCTGTACGAATCGTTCTCAGCGTTGAAAGACTTAGCCACGACAAAAACAATTCCCGGCGTTTTTCTCGCGGATCCGGAGATCATCGAAAAGCTGTATGAAGCGGTGCTACTCCTTCTCTCCGAGTCCCAGGGTGGCAGCCATGATGAAACTCGCGAGAAGTCAAGAACAATCACGTATGTGCTTCTCGGAGCGCTGATTCGCACAAAAGATTACGTAACTCCTGACGGCGCTGGTTATCGTCCCGACTACGATGCAGAAGCAACTACAGAGCTTCTTCGCACAATTCTGAAGGCGATTTCAGAACACAGTTAACGACCAGCGCGACAGGTCTCAATCCTCCACAAAGTGTGAGTAGCCGGGGTCATCGGCTTCGCATGTTGCGACCACTGGTTCAAGTTCTTTTTCACTGAGATAGAGCACCCAGTCAGCGAATTTCACCGAAGATTTCACATACGAGAGCGTCACTACCGGGGCATGATGACAACGTAATGCACGCTCGTACAGCGCACGTCCAAATGTCTCTCGAAGATCTTGCAACAATGCGTTATAGCTCTCAGCGGTCCATCCTTCCAGGTGAAGGCGGCAGACCCTCAACACATCCGTGACGCCGATCTCGAGAAATGATTCGTACGTATAGCTTGAAACGCCACATGCTGCGAGCTGTGACATGAGTTGCTCACTGTTGATGTCAAGAGCCGTGAGGTACCGGTAATACGCGCGGCCAGTGAGTCCCAACTCACGGAGTCGTTGCATATCAGCAGGGTCAAACAGATCACTTGCGAGGAAAGACTCAAAGTCGACGTCGGTCAAAGGACTCGTTTTCGCGCTGACGACATCGCCATTGGCGTCTGGCGACAACATCTGCTCTGGCGGGGCTTCTGACACCCCCTTATTGTCGGACCACTTCCGCAGAAGTTGATAGCCCTTGGCCGCGTTCAGCTAGCCGGTGGCCATTGAATGCTCAATAACCCAAGTGATTGCCGTACCGCTGACTCCGCTACCGACATCAGTTCTTCTTCGGTTGTTGCGATTTCTGAAGCAA
>CALCBR010000122.1:0-5375 GCA_937897105.1 uncultured Acidimicrobiaceae bacterium
CATTGAGGGCGTCGGGTGTTCGCATCTTCTGGCCAGGCTCGGATGCTTCAAACGACCTTGAGCCCGAGTACGTAACCGTGAGCGCAGACTCATCAACGGCGTACGTCACGTTGCAGGAAGCGAACGCAATTGCAGTGGTAAACCTCGCCACGCCTGAGATCACTGATGTTTGGGCGCTTGGAACAAAAGACTTTTCAAATCTTTTGATGGATGCATCGAATCGCGACGATGAGATCAATCTGCAAAATTGGGATGTTCAAGGCATCTACATGCCCGACGCAATCGACAACTACACGGTCAACGGAGCGACGTATCTCGTGACCGCGAATGAGGGTGACTCGAGAGACTACGACTGCTACAGCGAAGAAGAGCGCATGGCAGATCTTGACTACGCAGGCGCAACCCTCGGAGCCGACATCTTGGCCGCTACAGCCGACGACACCCTGCTTGGCCGTCTCCAATCGACAACTGCAATGCCGACGAGCAATCCGATCGACCAGCTGTATATGTGGGGCGCAAGGTCGTTCACTATTTGGACAACCGACGGTGAGGTCGCCTACGACCCAGGTTCAGAGTTCGAGGAATATATCGCCAAGCACTATCCCGACTACTTCAATGCCAACGCAGACGATGAACTCTCGACTGCCGAAGAGATGATTGCCTCAATGGCAGATGAAGTCGACGCTCGGTCGGACGACAAAGGTGGTGAGCCTGAAGGCCTTGCGGTCGGTCGCATTGGCAGCCGCTATTACGCCTTCGTAGCATTGGAACGCCAAGGTGGGGTCATGGTGTACGACATCACCAACCCGACCAACGGACATTTTGAGTCCTATGTCAACTTGGCACTCGATGAGCATGCAGCCGGCGGTGACCATTCGTCTCCTGGCACGAAAGATGTGTCACCGGAAGGGGTCAAGTTCGTGAGCGCAAGCGACAGCCCAACATCGAAGCCTCTGGTGCTTGTTTCTAATGAGTTGTCGGGGACTACAACGATTTACGAGGTGACAGGAAGCGAAATTGCTGCCGAACTAACTGCGGCCTCAGTGACTCTCCCGGCAACGGGTAGCAGCCCACATCTGCTCGTGATCGCCACCGGTTTCTTTGCCCTCGGATTAGCCGGATTGATCGCACGCCGTAGAACTGCATAACTGCGAGATTTTCCTCCCAAGGGTGACGATGCCCACCTCAATTGAGGTGGGCATCGTCATGGAAGTGCATCTGAGGATCTGCACTCGTTGTACAATTTGTTAAACGGCATTCAAAGGGGGGCTAATGAGTGCATCGCAACAACTAGAACTCGCAGACCGACTTGCCAATCTCGGCACGGAGACAGCGTTCGCGGTCTCTAAAGCCGCAGCCGAATGGGCCGCTACCGGAAACGAAGTGTTCCCGTTTCATCTCGGAGATATCGACCTTGCAACACCGCGCAACATCGTCGAAGCAATGCGCGACGCCATCGATGCAGGGCACACCGGATACTGCGCGGGTGCCGGCATTGAGCCGCTACGCGCTGCTCTCGCCGACGACATCGGTACGGCACGAGGACTTCAATTCGGCCCGGAACACATTGCCGTTCAACCTGGCGGAAAACCGGTCATCACCAAGTTCATTCAGACGCTGATGAACCGCGGAGACGGTGTTCTCTTCCCAAACCCCGGCTATCCGATTTATGAAAGCCAAGTTGAGTACTTTGGCGGAACGCCGTTGCCGTATGGGTACTCGATGACGCCAACCGGGTTTGAGATCGATATGGCTCGCATCGAAGAGCAGGCCCCAAATGCCCGACTGCTCATCTATAACAATCTTCAGAATCCACTCGGTTGTGAAAGCAGTCGAGAAGAAATGGAACGAATCGCTGAACTCGCAGTGAAACACAACCTGTGGGTGCTCTCAGATGAGGCCTACTTCGAAATGAGGTACTCAGGTTCGTCGACGTCGATCGCGTCGTTGCCAGGAATGAGCGAACGAACTGTCATCTTGTACACCTTCTCAAAACGGTTTGCGATGACAGGATGGCGACTTGGATGCGCAGCGGGTCCAACGCCAGTCATCGAAGCGATTGCAAAACTGAATACAAATGACGAGAGTTGCACCACTCACTTCATTCAACATGCAGGAATCGCTGCGCTCCGCGACCCATCGGGCTCACTCGCATTGCTTGAAGAGTTGCGGCGT
Organism: uncultured Acidimicrobiaceae bacterium; assembly: GCA_937897105.1. Classification (GTDB taxonomy): domain Bacteria; phylum Actinomycetota; class Acidimicrobiia; order Acidimicrobiales; family Ilumatobacteraceae; genus Casp-actino5. The sequence continues at coordinate 2,176 of CALCBR010000122.1, forward strand.
CGACGAGACGCAACTGCGAGAGGTCTCGCCGACGTACCCGGTATCGAATTCGCAGTTCCCGAAGCAACCTTTTATCTCTTCCCCCGAGTGGCCGAGGCAATGGAGCGCGTCGGTCACACAGACGTTGGAGAGTTTGCGACCGCAGCGCTCCACGAAACAGGAATGTCGTTCTGCACTCGACACCACTTCGGTCGACCACTCCCTGGCGAAGACGATCGATTTATTCGGCTTGCGTATTCCGGCATCGGTGAAAAGCGCATCGAGCGAGGACTTCAACGATTTGCCGAATGGATCGACAAAGGAACGAAATGACTAACCCACGCATTGTCGTCACCGGAAAAATTCCTGAGCCCGGTGTTGAGGTATTGAACACCATCGGAGAGGTGTGGGCCTGGACCGATGACGAGCCGATTCCGCACGACATACGTGACGAGCAACTTGCGACGGCAGACGCAGTGGTCACCCTTCTCACCGACACCGTTGACGAGGCATTTCTTAACGCAGCTCCCCAGCTCAAAATCATCGCCAATGTTGCGGTGGGCTACAACAACATCGATGTCGGGTTATGCCAAGCCCGAGGCGTGACGGTTACCAACACGCCGGGGGTGCTCACCGACGCAACCGCAGATCTCGCCATGGGTCTGCTTCTCATGGTGACACGCCGTCTCGGAGAAGGAGAGCGCCTCATCAGGTCGGAAACCCCGTGGAAATGGGGGATGTTCATGATGCTCGGTAGCGGGTTGCAAGGTCGTCAACTCGGAATTATTGGGATGGGCGGAATTGGGCAAGCGCTCGCTCAACGGGCTCGTGCGTTTGGAATGCAGATCGTGTATCACAACCGAAGTGCCGTGGCGCCCGATGTTGAAGCTGCCCTCGATGCTCGCCGCTGTGATCTTGACGAACTGCTCGCAACATCTGATGTCGTGTCACTGAATTGCCCCTACAGCGAGCAAACGCATCACCTCATCGATGCGGCCGCCTTGAGTGCAATGCGGAACGACGCAGTGCTCGTCAACACTGCCCGAGGGCCGATCGTCGACGAAGCTGCCCTTGTTGAAGCCTTATCGAATGGCGAGATTGGCGCAGCTGCGCTCGATGTCTTTGAACGTGAACCCGAAGTCCACCCCGGGCTATTGGGCCTCGACAACGCCGTGCTAGTTCCTCATCTCGGATCGGCAACCGTCGAGACTCGAACTGCGATGGCAACGCTCGCTGCTCGCAATGTGGTCGGGTTCTTCGACGGCAGTGGACCAGCGACCCCTGTGACCTGACACAGTTCTGCTGTCTCTCGCTCAGTAATCTCAAGTCATGAGCGAGAATTACATCCCAAGCACATGGCAATGGGTGGCTGATCAGGTCGCAGAATATGAGGCCTCAGGTGGCACCCGAGCGAACACGCTGCGAGATACAGGCATTCCCGTCATCATTGTCACAATGAAAGGGGTCAAGACCGGCGCAACCCGCAAAATCGCACTCATGAGAGTCGAACACGAGGGCTGCTATTCGCTCATTGCCTCACAAGGCGGAGCACCAACACACCCGGGCTGGTACTACAACCTGCTCGCTGACCCGTCAGTAATGATTCAAGATGGCCCTGAACCTTCGGCGTTCACCGTGAGAGAAATCAGTGGCGAGGAGCGCGCCACCTGGTGGGAACGTTCGGCTGCCGTCTACGCACCATTTCTTGAGTATGAAACAAAGGCCGCCGAGGCGGGTCGAGTCATTCCGGTGTTTGTCGCTGAGCCGGCGAACTAACTCAGCAACCCTTCGCTAACCGAGTAATTCGAGGGCGGCGTTGAACGTCGCACTTGGACGCATTGCCGCGCTCGCAAGGTCGTCGTTCGGGCGGTAGTAGCCACCGACATCACACGGTGATCCCTGGACTGCAGCGAGTTCGGCGACAATGTCGTTCTCACCCGAGGTGAGCGCTTCGGCAACAGGGCCAAATGCTGCAGCGAGGTCAGCATCATCGGTCTGTGCAGCAAGAGCTTGTGCCCAATACATCGCAAGGTAGAAGTGGCTGCCGCGATTATCGAGGCCGCCTACCCGACGCGCCGGGCTGCGATCATGTTCGAGAACTTGGCCGGTTGCGGCATCAAGAGTCGATGCGAGAACCCCGGCCTTTGCGTTGCCGGTGACCGATGCAAGGTGTTCAAACGAGACCGCTAACGCGAGAAACTCACCGAGAGAATCCCAACGTAGGTAGTTCTCGGCTTCGAACTGCTGCACATGTTTTGGTGCCGACCCGCCTGCGCCGGTCTCAAAGAGCCCGCCACCGTTCATCAGGGGAACGATCGAGAGCATTTTGGCGCTCGTACCCAGTTCGAGAATGGGGAAGAGGTCGGTGAGATAGTCGCGAAGGACATTGCCGGTGACCGAGATCGTGTCGTCTCCGCGTCGAATTCGATCGACCGAAAACTTTGTGGCCTCAACCGGTGACATGATCTCAACCTGGAGACCATCGGTGTCATGGTCATTGAGATAACTGCGAACTTTTGCAATCAGCTCACGGTCGTGAGCGCGTGACTCGTTAAGCCAAAACACAGCAGGAGCCCCAGTGGCACGAGCCCGACCGACCGCAAGCTTCACCCAGTCACGAATTGGCAAATCCTTCACGGTACACATCCGCCAGATATCGCCTGCGTTGACCTGATGCGACATCAACACCGTGCCCGCTGCGTCAACCACCCGAACGGTTCCGGCTGACGCGATTTCGAATGTCTTATCGTGCGAGCCGTATTCCTCGGCTTTTTGAGCCATGAGCCCGACATTTGGCACCGATCCCATCGTCGACGGGTCGTACGCACCATGTTCACGACAGTCATCGATGACAACTTGATATACGCCGGCATAACTCGAGTCAGGAATGACCGCCTTCGCATCTTGCTGCTCGCCATCGCTATTCCACATCTGGCCTGACGTCCGGATCATTGCCGGCATTGAGGCATCGACGATGACGTCACTTGGCACATGCAGATTGGTAATGCCCCTGTCGGAATCAACCATGGCAAGTGCGGGGCCGTTTGCGATACCAGCAGCAATCGAGGCCTCGATCTGCGACCGTTCGTCAGCCGACACATTGTCGAGCGCGCTCAACACAGATCCGAGACCGTTATTTGGGTTGGCTCCGGCGCCCTGAAGAACGTCCCCGAATTCAGAGAATGTCTCAGAGAAAAATGCTCGCACGGCGTGACCGAAAA
>CALCBR010000123.1:0-20260 GCA_937897105.1 uncultured Acidimicrobiaceae bacterium
TGGATCTGGATTTTGCTGATCGCAGTCTTCACCGGAGCCATGGGCCACGTGTTGATGAGTTGGGCCCATGCATATGTCGAGGCCGCCCGGTCGTCGCTCTATTTGCTTGGTATGCATGTTGTTGCGGTTGGTGCTGCGTGGCCGATTCACGGTGAGACCCTCACCGCGTTGCAGATGTTGGGTGGAGTTGTGGTGTTGGGCGCAGTTGCGATGGTGATTCGGACGCCGTCAGAGTCTGGGTAGTGGGTTTCGCACGTGATCGGGTGTGGAATCGATTGCCATTGCGCTTCACAGTTCAACCACCCGCGTGAGCTTGCCATGATCATGGCTGCGGCCGACTTACTACGATCATGTTGTGCGTGATCCGTTAAACAGCCGCCTCGCCCCGTTTGGAACCACCATTTTCGCCACGATGTCGGCGTTGGCGGTTGAGACGGGAGCGATCAATCTCGGTCAAGGGTTCCCTGACACCGACGGACCTTCAGAAGTTCTCGATACTGCCGTGAACGCAATCAGGTCGGGTCAGAATCAGTATCCACCAGGTATCGGAGTGCCAGAACTTCGCCATGCAGTCGCCGAACATCAGCAGCGGTTTTGGGGGCTCACATTCGACCCCGATACCGAGGTGCTCGTAACTGCAGGTGCAACCGAGGCGCTCGCCGGCGCACTCCTCGGCACACTCGAACCGGGTGACGAAGTTGTCGTCTTCGAACCGATGTACGACTCGTATCAAGCATGTATTGCGCTGTCGGGAGCGAGGGTTGTTCCGGTCTTGCTACGACCAACCCCAGACGGATATTGCTTCGACGAAGATGAACTGAGGGCAGCGATCAGCCCTCAAACGAGATCGATTTTGTTGAACACCCCGCATAACCCGACCGGCAAGGTATTCACGCGTGAAGAGATCACGTTCATCTCGTCACTTGCGATTGAGCACGACCTCATGGTGATTACCGACGAGGTCTATGAGCACCTCATTTTCGATGGCCGTGAACACGTGTCGATGGCCGGTCTGCCCGGCATGAGAGAACGAACCCTCACTATTTCGTCAGGAGGAAAGACGTTCAACACGACGGGTTGGAAGATCGGGTGGGTCTGCGGGCCAAGAGAACTGCTTCGTGCTGCGATGAGTGCGAAGCAGTTCCTTACCTATGTAAACGGTGCCCCATTTCAGCCGGCAATTGCGGCCGGGCTTCGTCTCGGAGACGACTACTTCAACCAACTCGCAGCCGGGCTCGCCGACACCCGAGATCGTCTTGGAGCGGGCCTCCGTGCAGCTGGGTTCAACGTCTTTACCTCGGAAGCGACCTACTTCACGACTGTTGACATCACCCCGCTACGACCCGATGGCGACGGTGTCGCCTTCTGCACCGAACTTCCCCACAAAATCGGTGTCGTTGCAATTCCAAACCAGGTCTTCTATGTCAACCCGGAACACGGCCGAAATTTGGTGAGGTTCGCGTGTTGCAAACGACCAGAAGTGATCGACGAGGCAGTGGAGCGGCTCGTCACGCTTGCGGCGTAAGTGACTTTCCCATCATCGCAACGACAATGCCGTAGGGCGTGGGGCGTTGCACGAGTTCGTCAAAGCCGAGCCGTTCGTGGAACGAAAGCGATACGTCGTTGCGTGGCTCGACGTTGACCTCGAGACCAAACACCTCGGCATCAGGCACCTCGAGTAACCCAAGTCGTTCGGTTTCGGCATACAGCGCGCGGCCTACCCCATGCCGATGAAATGACTCATCAACAACGACTCGATCAAGGTAAATGAACTGGTCGTAGTTCTCGGAGAACCATTGGTAATTCGAACTGTCATAGTCGAGACCATGGGTCATCGTGAGTGAGAACCCGGCTGGAGCATCATCGACCCATGCGGTTAACGCAATCGCCGACCGTTCAAATAGGTAGGTGAACCGTGCACCTTTGGCATCGCTCACAGCAGGCACGTGCTGTTGGTTGAGGGCGATGACCCACGGGAAATCGTCGAGAGTCATCGAACGAACGTCAATTGCCATGAGGTAAGTATGCGCGGCTTCAATGCCGGGTCAACAAATGTTGCGCGCCCGCGGTGCATCGAGTTCGAACATCGTTCTAATCTCGGGGGGTGCTCTTCCAACGACGAACCGACATGATCCGACCCGAGGAGGCGTTGCCAGGACGCGCCGAACCGATGGCTGTGGCTGAAGTGCACCCTGTACTCGGCACACCCCTGGTTGGGCCGTGGCCTGAGGGCCACGAAGTCATGTATTTTGCAATGGGATGCTTCTGGGGTGCCGATCGCATCATGTGGCAAATTCCGGGCGTGCATTCAACCGCATGTGGCTACATGGGCGGGTGGACGCCGAACCCGACATATGAAGAGACCTGCACGTCGCAAACCGGGCACACCGAAATCGTGATGGTGGTGTTTGACCCGAATGTCGCAAACATTGAGACACTGCTCGCGGCGTTTTGGGAGAACCACGACCCGACCACCGCGAACCGTCAAGGTAACGACATCGGCACTCAGTACCGGTCAGCGATTTATACGACGACCCCTGGTCAACTAGCGGCGGTGGAAGCATCCCGCGACCAGTACCAGGCATCACTGTCGCAATCGGGCTTCGGAGCGATCACCACCCAAATTTGTGATGCAGCAGCAGCGGGCGACGGGGTGTTCTATTACGCCGAGGACTACCACCAGGGTTACCTCCATAAGTACCCAGCCGGATATTGCAATCACGGCTTCTGCCAGGTCGCGTACGCCACCTCGTAGCCGCTCCCCCCTTATTCGGTTGCGCTGAGCAACTCGCCGGCTCGGAGCTGGCTTGCGTACAAGCCGTCCGCTGCGACGAGATCGTTATGCGTTCCTTGTTCGGCGATGCCGGCGTTGTCAAGAACGATGATCCGATCTGCCGAACGCACAGTTGACAGGCGGTGCGCAATCACGATTGCGGTTCGACCGGTGAGAGCGGCTGTTAGTGCATCGTGCACCAGTGCTTCGTTTTCCATATCGAGGTGACTGGTTGCTTCATCCAAGATCATGATGCGAGGGTCTTTCAGAAGTAGGCGCGCAATTGCGAGTCGCTGCTTTTCTCCGCCGCTTAGTCGATAACCCCGCTCACCAACCACGGTGTCGTATCCGTCGGGAAGCCGAGCGATGGTGTCGTGAATTCGCGCAGCCTCGCACGCCGTTATAAGGTCGCTATCTGTTGCATCAGGATCGGCGAAGCGAAGGTTGTCTGCAATCGAGACGTGAAATAGGTGTGGGTCTTGAGCGACGACCCCGATTGCACCACGGAGCGACGGCAGGGTGAGATTGCGAATGTCGTGCCCGTCGATGGTGACCGATCCAGCGGTGACGTCGTAGAGCCGTGGAATCAGTGAAACGAGCGTTGACTTACCTGCCCCCGATGCACCAACAACTGCGACCGTCTCGCCGGGCGAGATTGAGAATGAGATGCCGCTGAGGATGTTGCGGTCAGGATCTGCTCCCGGGATGGTGCGTTGTTCCATTGAAGAGATTGCGTGCTCCTCAGCAGCCGGGTATCGGAATGTCACCGAATTGAACGCAATCTCACCAGCGCTGTTCGTGAGATCGATTGCACCCGGCCGCTCAGTAATTGGTTCGGGGGCATCAAGCACTTCGAAGACTCGCTCAAACGACACCATCGACGTCATCAGATCGACACGTGCGTTCGTGAGCCCGGTGAGCGGTTGGTAGACCCTCGTCACTAACGCTGCAAGTGCAACGAGTGTGCCGGCGGTGATCGAACCGTTCACCACCATCCAGGCGCCGATGCCGTAGATGGCCGCGGTTCCGATTGCGCCGACGAGGCCGAGTGCGACGAAGAAGACCCGTCCCAACATTGCCGATGAGATACCCGCATCTCGAACTGCGTTGGCTTGTGTGCTGAATGTGTTGAGTTCGCGCCGTTCGTCGCCGAACAACTTCACCAACATGGCACCTGCAACGTTGAATCGCTCGGTCATCTGGGTGTTCATCGTGGCGTTGTGTTGCATTTGACGGCGAGAAATATCTTGCAGACGACGACCCACCCGGCGTGCCGGAATGATGAATGTTGGGAGCACGATGAGCGACAGCAGGGTGAGACGCCACTCGAGGGCGGCCATCGTGGCCAGGGTGGTGACAAGCACGATGACGTTGCTCACGACTGACCCTAATGTGCTTGTCAGCGCACTCTGTGCGCCCACCACGTCGTTGCTGAGTCGCGAGGTAATTGCACCGGTGGGCGTGCGTGTGAAGAAGCCGACCGGGAGACGTTGAACTTTTGCGTAGAGCGCAATGCGGAGGTCGGCGATCAGTCCTTCGCCGACTCGGGCTGAACACCACCGTTGCAAGATTTGGAGTGCGGCATCGGCGAGTGCCGAGACGACGGCAGCGGTTGCGAGCCACACGATGAGGCGACGGTCGCCCTGTGGAATGGCGTTGTCGAGAATCTCTCGAACGACGAGGGGCGGCACGAGAGCGAGCAGGGCGGCAACGAGAATCGCAACAAGAAACAGGATGATGGTTGATCGGTATGGACGGGCGAATGCCCAAACTCGCTTTGCCGTTCCGTCTTGAAGATGCACATCGCGGACCGCATCTGTATCTCTCGGCATCATGTGGTGTGGGCCCATGCGCATGCCCTTATGTTAAGTACCTGTGGCGGGAGTGCATCACTGGCCTACCCTGAACTTATGACGCGGCGCCCAGTGCTCTACATGGCGATAACAGCCGTAGTCGCAGCATCGTGCGGCGCACCACAACCTGTGCGGTTGATGTCATCGGAGACAACGGTGAGTTCATCGCAGTCGGCGGCTAACGACTCAAACCAAAGTTCGGGTGAAACGGCCGCTCCTCAACCACAACTCGAAGATGTGGTGGTGCCAGATCTCGAATGGACACCTCTCGGTGCAGGCACCGACTCCGCCGAGCTCGACGTTCCTCTCGATTACAGCGATCCCGACGGTGACACCATTACGCTGTATGTCGTTCGGCATTCGGCCCGTGATGAAGGTGGCCGCATCGGCTCTCTGTTGGTGAACCCGGGTGGTCCAGGGTTCGGTGGTTCAGTGCTTGCGGCCCTTGCACCCCAGATTTATGACGATGCATTGCTCGACCGGTTTGACATTGTCGGATGGGACCCACGCGGCACCGGCCTCAGCACTCCGACTATCGATTGCATCGACGATTACGACCCGTTTTTCGCAGAGATCGATATCACCCCTGAAACCGATGAAGAACGGCGAGCATTGGTTGCGGTTGCACAAGAGTTTGCCGATCGATGCGTGGGTACGAACGAGGGTGTGACAGAGCACGCAGGCACGAACAATTCGGCCCGAGACATGGATGTGTTACGTCGTGCTCTTGGTGAAGAGACGATCAGTTACTTCGGGTTCTCCTATGGCAGCGAACTTGGTGCCACGTGGGCGACGCTGTTCCCCGACACGGTTCGAGCGGCGGTGCTTGACGGGGCAGCTGATCCGAACGCCGACAGTCTCGAGTCGTCATTGCAACAACTTGCGGGGTTCGAAGCCTCCCTCGCGACGTTTCTGCAGCGTTGCAGCAGTGATGCCTCATGCAAATTCCATAATGACGGAAACGCAGAGGCTGCATTTGAAGCGCTGATGAAAAAGCTTGATACAAAGCCGGCGCCGACATTGAGCGGTCGCCCGCCCGCCAACCTTGCGATTGCCATTAATGGTGTGATCGAAGCGATGTATTCAGATTCATATTGGCCAACTCTTGAGGCAGCCCTTGCGGCGGCGGCGCTGGGTGATGGTTCAGGTCTTCTTGCGTTACATGACGCCTACTACCAGCGTCAGCCAGATGGAACCTACGGAAATGAGCTTGAGGCATTTCAGACCATTAGTTGTGCTGATACCGCGGAACGCCTCAGTGTCGCCGAAGAGGATGCCCTCATCGACGAGTACCGGGCGGTGGCTCCTCGACTTGTGCCCGAAGGCGCGTCTGGTCAGTACTTCTGTACGTTCTTCCCGGCGGCGCGTGACCCACGCATTGACATCACAGGTGTCGGTGCCGGGCCGATCGTTGTCATTGGCACCACGGGTGATCCTGCGACTCCGCTGTCATCAACTGAGTTGATGGCCGATGCGTTAGACGACGGCCGACTCGTCGTAGTTGAGGCCGATCAGCACACCGGGTACGGGGTGAACCAGTGCATCAATGAACTCGTCAACGACTACCTCATCGAACTGACGGCACCAGCCGACGACACGATCTGTCGCTAGGCGACGGCGTAAAAGCGACTCGCAGTCGCCGGTTCTCTGGCGGAAGGAGTGGGATTCGAACCCACGGAGGCCCGAAGACCTCAACGGCTTTCGAGGCCGTCCCATTCGTCCGCTCTGGCATCCTTCCGTCGATGGAGGCTATCGGCCAACGTGGGTCAGGGCGACCGCCGTTGTGAACTCAGCGTCGCCGATCAGCGAAGAAGCGTTTCAGGAGTTGCGAACTTTCTTCACCGCGAACCCCAGCGATCTGAGGGATTCGATGGTTTAACACGTCGGAGTTGGTGAGATTAAAGCAGCTCCCTGCGGCACCAGCTTTCGGGTCGTGCGCGCCGAAGACGAGCATGCCGAGTCGGCTGTTGACCATGGCGCCGGCGCACATCACGCACGGCTCAAGGGTGACGATCAGTAGGCACTCCTCGAGGTGCCAGTTGCCAATGACGTTCGCGGCGTCGCGCAATGCAAGTACCTCAGCGTGGGACGTCGGGTCGCCGGTTAACTCACGTTCGTTATGGCGAGCTGCGATCACATTGTGCTGATGGATGACAAGGGCACCGACAGGAACGTCGCCATGAGATTCTGCTGCGCGCGCTTCTTTAAGTGCGTGCGACATCCATGTGTCGAGTTCGCTGGTAGTGAAGTCATCGGGTGTGAGAACTCCCATGAGGGCAGGCTACGTCGCTGATGATCTGACGGGGCCAGTTTGGGTGGCCTCCCGTAGGATTCGAGATGTGAACCCCTCCGTTCCTGTTGCCCCTCGGCAACGGATTCCCAGATTTGCGCCGAAGAAGATGTTCTACGGCTGGGTTGTGGTCGGGGTTGCGGTCATTGCGGTGTTGATGACAGCTGGAAGCCGCGCTGCGCCGGGAGCGCTTCTCGTCGACATGGAACGCTCAACCGGTTGGAGCACGTCAACGTTGTCGATTGCTGCGTCGATCAGTCTCGTGATGTACGGAGTGGGTGGACCGCTCGCCGCGTTTGTGATGTCGAGGATCGGTCTCCGGTCAACAACGGTGATGAGTTTGTTGCTCGCTGCGGTGTCGTTTTTGTTCAGCGCCCGAACTGAGTCACTGTGGTCGTTTTACCTGTGGTTTGGCTTTGGAGCGGGTCTTGCGAGTGGACTTATTGCAAGCGTGCTTGGCGCAACGATTGCAAATCGTTGGTTCGTTGATCGTCGAGGGCTTGTGACCGGCATTTTTGGTGCGTCGACGAGTGCTGGTTTGTTGGTGTTCTTTCCGTTCTTTACTGCGTTGGCGGCGAACTCGGGGTGGCGTCGTTCGCTTGAAATTGGCGCCGTGTTGCTCGTGGTGACCGCAATTCCAGCTGCATGGTTGATGCGTGACGCTCCGGCCGATGTTGGACTCGCACCTTATGGCGGCACCCCAGAGCCAACAAGGGCGCCAGATCGTGGGCTCTTTCGCCGGGCGGTGCGTCGACCGGAGTTTTGGTTGCTTGCAGTCACATTCATGGTGTGTGGGGTGACGAGCAATGGGCTTGTTGGTCAGCATTTCATTGCCCACGCAACCGAGCATGGATTTACCGAAGTGACCGCGGCGAATTGGCTTGCGGTCATGGGGATGTTCAATTTTGTCGGCACGTTGATCAGCGGTTGGCTCACCGATCGATATGACCCTCGCCGGTTGCTGTTTGCGTACTATTCGTTTCGCGGCGTGAGCCTCTTCTTTTTGCCGATCATTCATGACAACGTGTCAATCGGCGTCTTTGCCGTTCTGTTTGGCCTTGATTACATCGCCACGGTTCCTCCCACAATCATGTTGTGCGCGGAGGCGTTCGGTCGGCATAACGCCGGCACTGTGTACGGCTGGGTGTTCGCAGCTCACCAGATTGGTGCGGCTCTTTCTGCATGGGGAGCGGCGGTCATTCGAGAAGCTGCGGGTGACTACACCTGGGCGTTTTCTGCCGGTGGCGGCATTGCGATTGCAGCAGGCATGTTGGTCACCATGATTCGCCGCCCATCGATGTCGACTCCAGCGATGGCGACTTGACCTTTCTGCCCGACGCACGAGATGCGACTGTGCGCTGAGTACGGTGATCGATGTGTCGTCACTCACCGTTGAGCCGTTTTTTGAAGGTCCCGCTGGCAGCGGTCAAGGTGGTTGGACAGCCCGTCAGTTCTCAGAGCACCTTGACGGTCCTCACACCTTTGCGTTGCGCCACCATGTTCCACTTGGCGATGAGCTTGCCGTCGTTCATGGCGACACGGTGCAGTTACTTCATGGTGACGTGCTCATCATGGAAGCAACTCCGTGGACACCAGATGCGGTGACAACCGAGGCGGTGTCGATTGAAGATGCTGCTGCTGCGCGTTCGAGGTTCGTGCCATTTCTTGACGACGACATCTCGATGACGTGTTTCTCCTGCGGAATTCATGCAACTTCTATGCAGGTTCATGGAGCCCATCTTGGTGATGGCCGTTACGCAACAGATTGGACGGTGCCTGATTGGGCGACCTCTTCTCTCACGTCGTCCGCTGCGCTGTGGGCTGCACTCGATTGCACTGCCGCGTTTTACGTGTGCGGTAGTGATGGTGAACGGATGGCGTTCACGGTGCAGTACGCCGTCGACCAGCGGCGAGCGGTTGCTCCTGGTGAGCGGGTGGCCATTGTCGGTTGGAACGGTGATTATGAGCCTGTGTGGGATGGGCGCAAGCGTGGCGCTGCGTCAGCAGCGTTTGGCGAAGATGGCGATGTCATTGCGCTCGCAAGGTCATTTTGGGTTTCGGCGCCTGATTGAGATCGCCCGCACTCGGCGATCGGTGCAGCCATGAGATCAACCAGCGCGAAGCGCAGAAATTGTTTATGACAAGAGGCTCTTCTGAGGGCGTATGACGATTTCCTCGATATTGAGTTCGGACGGTTGAAGAACGATGTATTCAACGGCTTTCGCAATGTGCGTCACGTCGCCAATGCCGATAGCAAGGGCCTGCTGGATTTGGTCGATCTGGTGCTGGGGTAGTCGTGAGTCGTCGTCGAATTCCAATTCGGTGATTCCAGCCATTGCGGCAATGCCTTCAACCATCGCCTTGTCGACATTTCGGGTGAAGTTCGTTGCGAATACGCCTGGCATGACTGAGGTGACACGTATTGGCTCGTCTTGCAGTTCTTTGCGAAGCGAGGAATTGATGCAGTTCACCGCATGTTTGGTGGCGCCATAGACGCCAGATTCGCGCTGGAGGGCTGCCACTGAGGAGATGTTGATGATGTTGCCTTGTGATGATGTGGATCGCATTGCCTTGATTGCGGCTTGACATCCCACTGCGAGGGCGAGGACATTTGTTTCCAACATTGCCTTCCACATAGCCGGGTCACCATCGGCGATGGTGGCACCGACATCACCGAAGCCGGCGTTGTTGACCATTACGTCGAGTCGACCGGTGGATGATGCTGCGGAGGCGACCCAAGATGACAGAGCTTCGAGATCGGCGACATCGAATGTTGCAACGTCCGCAGAACCTCCAGCTGATCGTATGAGATCGGCCGATTCGTCCATCGGGGAGCGGTTTCGTCCCATCATGAACACGTGGGCGCCACTTGAACCGAGATGTTGGGCTATCGCTTGACCAATTCCGCTCGAAGCGCCGGTGATGCAAATGGTTTTGCCGTTGAGGTTGTTTGGGGTCGTCATCAGGGTCTCCAATAATCTGACAAAAATACCATGAAGTGTCAGGCCACAGACTGACAGTTTTATTCCAATCTGTCAAACTTGTGGGATGGCAGAGGCCTCGAGCACGAAGCGCCAGGAGCGTATTGACCACATTCTTCGGTCAGCAATTCCGGTATTCGCCCAGAATGGTTACCGGCGAACATCGATGCAATTATTGGCTGAGGCATCGGGCATTTCTCGACCTGCTCTGTATCAATACTTCGCCGACCGGTCGGAACTTTTTTTGTCTGCGTTCCAGCTCCTTCTCGATGAAAACACTGACGCCGCTCTCAACGCTCTGGTCGTCAACCATTCGCTCGAATCTCAACTTGATGGGTATTTGCAGCGGCTCGCTGGTGATCCGTACGCAACATTGTCGTCATCAACGTTCGGTGATGAATTAATGGAAGTAAAAGGCGAACTCGGTGGAGCTGCTGTGATGACGGCAATGGGAAGGGCAGCGCAAGGGTTACACACCCATCTTGCAGAGATCCACAAGGTAGATGCCGAAACGGCTGGCCGCGCAGTAGACATTGTCACTCTCGCTGTGAGCGGACTCAAACAAGATCGACCGTCGGTCGAAACGTTCCGGGAGCGATTGACGTTCCTCGCTCGATCGACGGCGTTGTTATGCACTCCTGCGCCGCAAGCGGCTGTCGGCAGTTAGCACATGGGTTCCATAGTTGGCTCGGAGATGTCGGTTGCGATGTCGGCATTGTCACCGGTTGCTGAAGCTGTTTCACCGCTCGCCACATACGAACTCGAAGCAATCATTCGAAAAGTTTCCGCGTCGTATTTTGCGATGTGAGTTGCCCCGATGGTGACGATGTGATCACCAATTACGAGCGCCCGTGTCGTGCTGTTCCACCAACGGCACTCCTCTGACGCGGGGTATTCGAGTTCAACCGGTTCAGCGAATGTTGCAAGGTCGTTCAACCGTGTAACGGTCACCGTTCCGTCGTAGTCGGCGGTAGCCGTGAATTGACCGGCTGGCCACCACAGGAACGCCTTGTGGTCATACTCGGCTGCAGACGCTCCACCGATATCAACCTTGTCGAGTCGCAGCGGATTTGATGAGTCGCTGACATCAAACAGGCTGATTTGTGTTCCACGTGTGCGCCCACTGTTGTCGGCGTCTTGGCCGATGCCGAGCAAATTGCCATCACCGATCGGATGCAGATAGCTGGAATATCCCGGAATCTTGAGTTCTCCGGCTGCGTAGGGCTGAGTCGGGTCGGTCAGGTCGACGACGTAGAGCGGGTCGGTTTCTCTGAAGGTGACGACGTATGCGAGGTCACCGATGTAGCGAACGGCGTAAATGCGTTCCGTCAAACCAAGGCCACCGACTTCCCCAAGCACGTCGTAGGTGTTGTCGTCCCCTGCTGTGAGGATGGTGACGGCAGATTCGCTGATTCCGTCGACGGTGCGAGTGGTGGCGATGCGTAGCTCGTCTCCGTGTTCGTTGAGAGCGAATTGGCCGATGGTGTCGCCCGGGACGGTTCCCGACGCGAGGTAATACATGGTGTCGTTCGCGTTGAATGAAAACGAGTGGACAGATGTCTCTGGCCCCGGTTGCTGCGGCCATTCAACATCGCCATTCCAGGCTGTGGTGGTGAAGTGCACGCTGTTTGCCGTTGCATACATTGCATCGGCCCTTGACATGATGCCCAACTGCCCTCGGGTCACGTCGTCGCTGTGAATGTCACGGGTCGCAATCCAGGTTGTTGTCTGCGCAGTCGGCGATTGGTCTGAGATGGCGATCTGGTTGCAGTCGAGCGCCGACTTCGTCACTCCGCTGAGAAAGATTCTTGGCATCCATTGGTCGATAGTTGAGCGTTCGATTTGTTCGATGTTGTGCTCGAGTGCTTCCTCTTCGGTCAGGTTGTCTTCCCATGGGGAGACAAAGTCAAGCTGATCACGGTTGGAGGTTTCTAGCAAGATTCGGAGATGGCCGTTGACTGATCTCACGCCGACGGTCCGCCCCTCAACTGTCTCTGTTGATTGAAGTTGGACGCTGCCATCTTCGCTGACGCTGAACACTCTGATATGGGTGGTGTCCCATGATTGCCAAAGGTCAGAAACCACTGCGAGTTGCCCATCGTGCAGCACGAGATGGTGTGTGCCCTCAGGGAGGATGACCGAATCTGTCACGGCGAGCGTGTCGACGTCGATGATGTCAAGTTGATTATGTGATGCACGAAAGATGTGGGTGCCGTCGGTCTCTAAAATGTCGCCTTCATCGACACCAATCTCTTGAGTGTTCGTCTCCGAAAAGTCACGCGCTGAGGAATCTGCCGACATGTCTGACATTTCGGCGGCCCCAGCGGATTCTTCGACGGCCATGACGGCACTCTCTTCAATCATCCAGTAACCGCCTTCGAGCCCCCACGGTGTTACCTCTGTGAGCGCAATTGTTTTGATTTCGTTGAGGATGACGTCGCATGTCGTATCGAACAGCAGCCCGCTTCGACCAAACGCTCCGGTGGGTCGGTAGGGCTGGGTTACTGAAGGTCCGCTACCTGACGAAGGTTGTCCGAAGGAGTCTGTGTCATCGGCAATACAACCGGTCGTTGCGACTGCGGCAATGAGCAGAATTGCGGTGTTCTTCACGTAGTTCATCATGTCGTCCTATTCGTGGGGTTATAGCGCAGAGCGTTGCTGGTCTGCTGTCGTGTTTGACGACGGGGCCGGGTGAATGGTTCCCGGTTTCACCATCTTTTCTTCAGATTGTGATGCAGGGTGCGTTAGACGTTGGCAAGCCGGCCGAGTTTCCGAGGGAGCATGACTGTGATCCTGTTGTCGGGCCTTGAAGCCACTCACACTCAGTTTTGCTTCCTAAGCGCTGCACCCATGCTCTTGAGGCAAAAGATCGAGCCGTTACCTGTAGGGGCCTGAGTAAGTCTCCGATCCGGTAGTCACACGGTTCTGAATCGGAAATCACACAAACCAGTACGTCTCACAGTTTCTTGGGTGTGCCGCACTACGCGCTTTTCACTGTCGTGTACAGCAGAGGCGCTTGTTAGTCGCGGACATCAAGTCGGCGTCGAGTGAATAGCACCAAGAGACCACCAATTCCGAGCACAAGCAGCATTTGAGAACCTGTCCCGTTCGATGACCCTGTGGCTGGAAGCACAATGGTCGTTGTCGGTGCGACTGTGGTCGTTGTCGGAGCCACGGTGGTCGTTGGGGCAAGAGTTGTTGTTGGGGTCACCGTGGTTGTGCTTGTCGTCGTTGTGGCGGGGACGTCTTGCCATAGTGCGTACAAATGGTCGGTTTCGCCGTCACCGGGCATCACGTAAGCATCAGAGGGCGAGTAGTCGTCGCCTGTGCCTTCGGAATCGGTGTTCCATCCAACAAAGATGTAGCCATCTCGAGTTGGCTCTTGCGCGGAAAGTGTCACATTTTCTGTGGGTGGGGTCTGAAGGTCGCCAGGGTCGCCGGTGCCGCCGTTGGCGTGATACCTGAGATGAGCAACCCCTGCGGAACCCGGGAGGTTGGCATCTTCAGTGAGCGATTCGCTCGGGCATCCGAATCCATCGTTGCTCTGGGATGCCTGGGTGGCTTGGAGTACTTGCCGAAGCTTGGCGGTTTCAGCGGTGATGTCGATGTCGTCTGCTGTGATCGACCAGAGCCCCTGGCCATCGTTTTGTGACAGATATGCCGTTCCTTCGAAGGTCCACGCTGCCCCGTAGCCACTGCCTGATGGCAGGCCAGTGGCGCCTGAGCGCTTCACTGAAGAGGAGGCATCAAAACTGGTGCTCGTCAATGTCTCGGTGTTGAACATCATCAGCGCATCGGTGGTTGAGTTAGGTACCCCAATGATGTACTCGACGCCACCAACTTCGATTAGGGCAACGTCAGCTGGGCCGTTAGTGACGCGAGGTCCGGAGGCATCGGCTGGCCGATATGTGACGGCATCGGACGAAGGGTCGGCGCTGCCAGTTGACTGGTGAAGGTTGTCCCAGCGTTGAACAATCGCTGACCCGTCAACGTTGGCGGCAGAGTAAAAACGGCCGCTTGAGTCGAATGCTCCATTGTTGATAGTCGACGCCGAATAGGTGTGAAGAAATTCAAGATCGCCGTCGCGATCAAACCGGACAAGATATTCGACACTGGCATCGCTTCGAGCAGTTCCATATGCTTTGCCGTCTAAAGGGTTGATAGATGTTCCGTTCAGAGCTTTCAGGTCGTCGTCGCCGGGAACGTCGAGGCTGATCGTCCACGCTGGGCTGAAATCTGTGTAGTTGTTTGACGCACCGGATGATCCTGCGTCCGCATCCAACATAAGTTGTTTTGCGGTGGCTGTCCGTGTTGATGCGTCGAAGAACATTTGTACGAGCCCAAGAGAGTTTGAGCAATCGATCGCTTCGACCGTTCCGTTCGCAGCGGAGACATGGCTGCTGTGGGCGCCTAAAGCGAGGCCGATGAGAAGCGCGGATGCTGTGCCCCAGGCAAAAGTTTTCTTCATTGGAGCACACTCTAGTGCGTGTGTGTTGGCGTTCGAATGACGTGCAGTCGGGTCTGTTGGAGCAAGCGGTTGCAGCGCCGCCTTAATTCTAACCGATCGGGTTTTTCTTCTAAGACCCCTTGGCGGGGTGTTAGAAGAAAAGAATGAGCCAGTGTTTATAACGGGTTCCTTCAAGTGTCTGTTGCGGTGATCACACGATGTTGCGCCGTAAATCACACAGATTCGGATAGGCGGATTGCTTCTGCTTGAAAAGGGGCTGGTCTCTGGTGGTGTCAGTTGTTGGTTGTACTGTTCGATCATGGGTCTTGTGCGTTCTCGTTGGGCTGCGATTGGGGCTGCGGTTGCGGTCACGTTGGGTGCGGGCGGGTTAATCAGTGTTGGTGCGTCAAATGACTCGTCGTCGCTGGTGCCGATCACGCCGACTCGTGTGTTGGATACGCGGTCTGGTGATCGTGTCGGGTCCTTGGATACCGCAGGTGCGTCTGATCCGTATCGGCTAAAGATCACTGGGGCAGCAGGTATCCCTTCGTCTGGTGTGACTGCGGTGTCGTTGAATGTGACTGCGGTTGAAACGCAGACGAATGATTACGGCGGGTTTTTGTCGGTGTATCCGTGTGCGTCGGTGTCAACGGTGAAACCTGATGTGTCGAACATCAACTTTGGTTCGGGTCAAACTGTTGCGAACGCGGTGACTGTTCCGGTGTCCGCAGACGGCCATATCTGTGTGTATGTGTATGGGACTGCACATGTGTTGGTTGACGCGAACGGTTTTTATACGTCGGCAACCTCGGGTGCGGTGGATGCGTATACGAAAGCAGAAACTGACACGAAACTCGGCACGAAAGCCGATCAGACAACTGTTGACGCTGATGCTGCTGCATTGCGTGCACTTGCAGACGCCATGCAAACGCCAGTCACCGTCGACTCGGACGGCAACGTCGGTTATGACACGTCGATTGCGATTGGTGACAACGGTTACCCGGTTATTTCCTACTGGGACTCCACCAACGCAGATTTGAAGGTTGCTGCGTGCACCACTGCTGACTGCACAGGCACACCGACGGTTACCACCGTCGACTCGGACGGCAACGTCGGCTGGTTCACGTCGATTGCGATTGGTGACAGCGGCAACCCGGTCATTTCCTACTACGACTTCACCAACCAAGTTTTGAAGGTTGCTGCGTGCACCGCCGCTGATTGCTCGGGCACACCTACGGTCACGACCGTCGACTCGGACGGCATCGTCGGTCGGCACACGTCGATTGCGATCGCTAACGACGGCAACCCCGTCATCTCCTACTACGACGACACCAACGATGCGTTGAAGGTTGCTGCGTGCACCACGACTGATTGCACGGGCACATCTACGATCACAACCGTCGACTCCACCGGCGACGTCGGTAGGTATACGTCGATTGCGATTGGTGACAACGGCTACCCAGTCATTTCCTACCGCGACTCCACCAACACCGCGTTGAAGGTCGTTCCGATGTGGTCCTTTATGATCCGAAACTGATCAAGTCTGCGTTGACAGCCTGTCCTCATCTCGACAGGAAACATCGCAGCGTAGAACTCAACCCAGTTCGGTATTTCAGACCGCTTTTTTCTTCTAACAGATTGGGTTTTTTCTTCTAAGACCCCTTGGCGGAGAGGGTGGGATTCGAACCCACGGAAGGTTGCCCTTCACACGCTTTCCAAGCGTGCCGATTCGGCCGCTCTCGCACCTCTCCTAGTTGTGCTCTTGCACGATATCGGCGGGTAGCGTGTGATCGTTCTCGCACGTCGGGCCCCGGCGGGTGAGGTGACGGTCGGGTCCTGTGCGACGGGCGCCCGTGAATCAGGTCAGGCCCGGAAGGGAGCAGCCTTCAGCGGCATCGCTCGTGCGCCGCAGATCGCCTGGCCGTCGCCTCAGCCGACGGGGCCTCTGGGCGTGTTTGGTGACTTATCCGCGAAACGGACGCAGACCATCGGCAGGAACGGTGCCGAGACGGCCGGCTTGGAAGTCTTCAAATGCCTGTTGCAGTTCTGCCCGATTGTTCATGACGAACGGCCCGTACTTTGCGACCGGCTCACGAATCGGTTCGCCACCGAGCACGTAGAGGTCGAGGTCGTGAGTTTCCGATGCGGTGAACGTCAACGAATCGCCAGGCCCGAAGACCGCAATTCGCCCGGTCTGCATCGGCACCTGCTCGGCTCCTGCCGAACCTGCGCCACTCAGTGTGTACGCCAACGCGTTGTACGCCGGATTCCACGGCACGACCACCTGGTGGCCAGCTGACACGGTGATATGGCAGATCGTGATCGGGGTGTGTGTTCCCCCCGGCCCCTGGTGGCCATGAATGTCACCCGCAATGATCCTGATGATCGACCCCGCATCGTGAGAGGTCGCGAGAACGACATCAGTTGGTTCGAGGTTCTGGTAACGGGGCTCGGTCATCTTCTTCGACGAGGGAAGATTCACCCATAACTGCAGCCCGTGGAACAAGCCACCGGTAACCACGAGCGACTCGGGCGGCGTTTCGATGTGAAGAACTCCTGAGCCAGCGGTCATCCATTGCGTTGCACCGTTGGTGATCGACCCGCCACCGCCGTGCGAATCTTGATGAAGAAACATTCCGTCGATGATGTACGTCACCGTTTCAAACCCGCGATGCGGATGCCAGTCGGTACCCCGCGGCTCATACGGTGCGTAATTCACTTCACCCATCTGATCCATGTGAATGAATGGGTCAAGGTCGGCATCGCTAATGCCAGCGAATGCACGACGAACTGGGAACCCTTCTCCCTCGAAACCACTCGGTGCATCACTGATGAGTTTTACCGGACGAGTTTCCAAGTCGGGTAAGTGAACGATTCTTGGAAGTGTCAGGGTGTCAGCAGTTACCGCAGGCATGCCCGACAGTGTGCCTGAACGCAATGATGAATGAGAGATTCGGCAGGCACGAACAAGTGTGAGTGAGTCGTCGGTGTTCGGGAATCGGCATTTCTCAACGGCGGCGCAGTGCAACTAGATGCGCCAGAATGTGGCAATGGATGTGCATGTCGTCGATGGCACTTACGAATTATTCCGCCAGCACTTTGGAGCGACCGCTGGGGGCACTCGTACTCCTGGCGAATTTGATGCGACGACAGGGGTGTTGGCATCGACGATTCAGTTACTCGCTGATGGCGCAACCCATGTCGGAGTAGCGAGTGACCACACCATCGAAAGTTTTCGGAACGAGTTATTTGATGGCTACAAAGATGGTTCGGGTATGCCGCCAGAACTCGCCATGCAGATTCCAATCATGGAAGATGCCCTTGGAGCGTTGGGCGTGACGGTCTGGCCGATGGTCGAATTTGAAGCGGACGACGCGCTTGCATCAGCGGCGGCGGTGGGCAATGCAGACGATCGGGTTGGCCAAGTGCTCATCGTGACGCCAGATAAAGACCTCGGGCAATGCGTTGTCGGTGATCGGGTTGTGCAATTCGACCGCCGAAAAGGGCTATTCATCAATGAGTCAGGAGTCAACGAGAAATTTGGTGTCGGACCGTCGAGCATTGCTGACTGGTTAGCACTTGTTGGCGACACAGCCGATGGCATCCCTGGGCTGCCCGGTTGGGGTGCTAAAAGCACGTCATCCGTGCTTTCCCGTTACGGCCACCTTGAAGACATTCCCGATGAAGCCGGTCGATGGGATGTGACTGGCTTGCGAGGCGCTGCCAAACTCGCCACCACGCTGGCTGAACGCCGTGACGATGCCATGCTGTTCCGCACGTTGGCCACTCTGATAACTGACGTCGAAGTTGGCTCAGTTGACGATTGGAAATGGAATGGTCCGACCGATGAATTCTCAGCGATATGTGAACGCATCGGGGCGCAACATCTGCTCGCACGCGTCGAACGCCTGCAGCCATAGACGCGGTTCGGGGTTGTTCCAGCGTGCGCCGGAACAACCCCGAGTTGTGTCGTATGTGTTCTCACTGTGCCGTGAGAAGTGGACGATCAGTTAGGAATGGGGACCACCGTGAGCTGGTAGTTGGCGCTTCCCTCGCTCTGTGCGGGGTTGACGTAGATCGCAATGCTCCTCTGGTATGACTGGTAGTAGACGCTTTGCTCCCAGCTGTCACCACAGTGGTACTTGGTGCCGTCAGGGCCACCAACTCGCCAGTCAAAGCCACCGCGACCTTGGTTGTTGGCTTCGATGAAACGATCGTCATCGCATGAGAGGACGAATCGAAGCACACCACTCTTGATGTTGAAGTTGTCGAGACCCTCAACCTTGAAGTTGTAGAAGTCGCAGACATCGCCAGGGTTTGCAAGGTCGTTCGAAATGACTTCTGCGCCACCGTTGATGTCAAGGGTGTACCGGTTGAGGTCCTTCACTGAAGAGCAATCTTCGCCCTCAACCTCTGGATTCGCAGCAATAGTCGTGAGCTCCTCGGTTTCTGGCTCTTCGTACGTTGGCTCTTCGTACGTTGGCTCTTCGTTCGTTGGCTCTTCGTTCGTTGGCTCTTCGTTCGTTGGCTCTTCTGCAGGCGCTGGCTCTTCTTCGGGTGCTGATGAATCAGACCGAGAGCTTGAAGCCGGAGTACTGGCCGACGGCTCTTGAGCTTGAGTGTCCGATGACACCTCTTGGGCCTCACTTAGTTCGCCTTGAAGACGATCGACTTCGCTTTGAAGAGCCGAAACGACCTCTTCAAGCTCGTCGGTGTTGTTATACGCTTCCATTGCGTCGGCAACCTGCTGCTCGGCTGGTGCGATTGCTTCGGCCTGTGACTCAATGAGTTCTGCTGCGCCACCGCATGCGGCGGTTCCGAGTGTTGCGAATGCAGCGATCAAGATTCCGGCAGTGCGGAAATTGCGGTTGGTGTTGAGGTTGATCTTCATGGTGGGTTTCTCCCTTGTTCGGGTGCCACTTGTTTGGCACGTCGTTCAAGAGCACCCACCAAGAGTGATCTCACACTTTTTGAAAAGTTTTTTGAAATATTTTTTCAGAGGCGAATTGGTGTTGGCTAAGAGATGGCAACACCACCGTCGCAACAGATCGTTTCACCAATCGTGTATGCGCCGGCGCGTGAACACAAAAAGATCGTCAACCCAGCAATGTCTTCTGCTGTACCGACACGCTTTCGAGGGTTCGTGCGGGCCACGCCATCCCAGTCGGTGTTCTCAACGTCACCGCCACCACCGACACCGGTTGAGAGCATCCACGTCGGGAACGGCCCTGGTGCGATCGCATTAAGGATGATGTTGCGCTTCACGAGTTTGGTCGCCATTTCACGGGTGAGCGCATGAACTGCCGCTTTCGATGGCCCGTACGAATGCGTGTCGAAGATCGGAGCTCGAAGCCCATCGATGGAACCGATATTCACGACACGAGAGGGGTCATCTTCAGTTGCTCCTGCCTCAAGGAGGGGCAGAAGTTGCTGGGTGAGGAAGAAGACACCTTTGACATTGGTGTCGAACACCTTGTCCCATCCTTTTTCTGGGAACTCTTCAATTGGAGCACCCCACGACACGCCAGCGTTGTTGACGAGGATGTCAACTTGCGTTTCGCTCTCGGCGACGGCGCTGGCAAGAGTGGCGATGCCCTCCATCGTCGACAGATCAGCAGGAATCGACACGCACTCCCCGCCGTAAGTTTCTGCAAGGCGAGCCGCAGTCGCATCACACTGATCGGCTTTGCGAGATGAGATATAGACCTTTGCTCCATTAGCGAGAAGTCCGGCGGCGATCATTTCACCGATGCCTCGCGAGCCGCCGGTGACAACGGCGACTTTGCCGGCGACGGAGAACAGAGCGTTAACAGAGAGGGAATCTGGGGTAGCCATTTCCCCATCCTGACAGCAAGGGCGCATATCTCTGAAAGTGGTCGGGGTGAGAGGATTCGAACCTCCGACCTCCACGTCCCG
>CALCBR010000124.1:0-1851 GCA_937897105.1 uncultured Acidimicrobiaceae bacterium
CGATGTCATCTAGACGTCCAGCCACAGACGTCATGTCTTCGCTGAGCCCGTTGAAATACCGGAATTCATCGAGCACACCAGTCTCATTTCCCTCCTGCGAGGCACCGTTGTCACTCGTTGCAATTACCAACGTGTTATCAGCAACCCCAAGTGCTTCGAGGCCATCGAGGAGCCGACCAACCTGAGCGTCGGTGTGATCTAAGAAAGCGGCAAAGGCCTCTTGTAACCGAAGAGCGAACGCTTTCTCGACATCGTCAAGTTCATCCCATGGCCGCACCCCCGGGTTTCGCGGCGCAAGTTCAGTGTTCGGGGGAATAATGCCGAGTTCAAGTTGCCGCTCATGAGTTCGTTGACGCCACACGTCCCAGCCTTCGTCGAACTTCCCTCGATACTTTTCGAGATATTCATCTGGTGCCTGGTGGGGCGCGTGAGTTGCACCAAATGGCAGGTACAGGAAAAATGGTCGCTCGGGTACCAGCGATACCGAATTACGAATCATCCCGAGAGCGTTATTGATGAGGTCCTCAGTGAGGTGATAGCCCTCTTCGGGACTGGCTGGTTGCTCAACTGCATGATTGTCGGCATACAACTCAGGATGAAAGTGGTCGGTTTCGCCCTGCATAAAGCCATAAAAACGGTCGAACCCACGCTGTAGCGGCCAATCCGTGTACGGGCCCGCAGCCGAAGTTTCACGCATCGGGGCGAGATGCCACTTGCCAACACAGTAGGTAGTCCAGCCGTTGAGTTGCAGCAACTCAGCGATCGTCGCAGCAGAGTGAGCGATGCGTCCTCGCATGTTCGGGAACCCCGTATCAAAATTCGAAATCGCTCTCATCCCTACCGAGTGATGATTTCTGCCAGTGAGAAGGCAGGCCCGAGATGGCGAACACAGCGCAGTGGTATGAAAGTTGGTGTAGCGAAGCCCTTGAGTGGCGAGACGATCAAAGTTCGGTGTGTCGATTCCTGAACCGAAGCAACCTAAGTGAGCGAACCCGGTGTCATCAAGCAGCATCATCACCACATTTGGTGTCCCCTGAGGAGGCAATGTTTCTTCTGGCCACCAGGGCGTTGAGTCTCTTGTTTCCGGGCGAATAACTCCCTTGAACTCCTCTGACATGATGCCTCCTTGTGAACGCTAAGAATCTTGAAGACCAAGGTGATAAACGTAGGTGCTGATGGACTGCGTCCGGAAGACGCAACGGTTCACATCACTGAGCCGAAATTCCGAGTTCTCGTGCTGCTCTGCCTTCGATGCGCGCTCCCTGAGATGCAAGGTGTGACCCGATCTGTTTCCAGAGTCGTTTCAACTTGTAGTGGGGAACACGAGGGAATAGGTGGTGCAACAGGTGATAGTCGTGGCCCCGAATGAGGAACGTACTGAATCGAAACGTGAAGATTCGGGTGTCGCGGTACCGGCCAACTTCCGAATGCGGGTGATGCGGTAGCCACCCGAACACAATCGAGAGCCAAAACCTGCCTAGCCAGCCTGCGAGATACCAGAGCACCCAGACTTCAATGGCAAGACCCACGAATGGCGCAACCGCAAGCAAAGCAATGTGACTAAACGCAACAAGTCGGGCTCCTCGTCGTGCCTCCTCTGAACGGAACGAGGCAGCTTTCGCAAGTTTGGCTTTGAGCTGCATTGGCAGGAGACGCTGACCGCCGGGGATAACAGCAATGAGAGGAAGAAGTGGGTATGCGATTGCGCCGAACACAATGCGACCAGCGATGACCTTCGGAGAACCTTTCGCATTGAGAGTGTCAGGGTCTTCCTCATCGTTTGCGTGCGTGTGATGAAGGAGGTGAATGTGCCGGTGCTCGACAAAGCTTGTGAACAACACCCATGCTGCA
>CALCBR010000125.1:0-2982 GCA_937897105.1 uncultured Acidimicrobiaceae bacterium
GGCCCGCTCAACCGTCCAAAACTGCCCGGAATTGAGGGGATCACCTCCTTCGAAGGTCACATGTTCCACACCAGTCGCTGGGACTACGACTACACCGGAGGCGACACCTATGGAGGGCTCACCGGCCTCGCCGATAAACGTGTTGCGATCATCGGCACTGGTGCAACCGCAGTGCAGTGCGTCCCTCATCTGGCCGACTCTGCAAAGGAGCTGTTCGTGTTTCAGCGAACACCATCTTCAGTAGATGTTCGAGATAATGCTCCGACAGATACCGAGTGGTTTGAGTCTTTAGAGCCGGGGTGGCAGAAGCGGTATATGGAGAACTTCACTGCGCTCGTGTCGGGCTATGACGAGCCAGAAGATCTCGTTGGCGATGGTTGGACCGAGATTTTCAGAGGGCTCACCGGTATCGCAGCAAAAGATGCATCTCGGCGCCTGGGTCGCCGTCTTGAGCCGAGAGAGAAAGAGGAGATGATGGAGCTCCTCGACTATCGGAA
Source organism: uncultured Acidimicrobiaceae bacterium (assembly GCA_937897105.1). Taxonomy (GTDB): domain Bacteria; phylum Actinomycetota; class Acidimicrobiia; order Acidimicrobiales; family Ilumatobacteraceae; genus Casp-actino5. The sequence goes on from CALCBR010000125.1 coordinate 498, forward strand.
AATGAACGGCGTCCGAAATCGGGTGCAGACCACGGTGGTTGACCCTTCAACCGCTGCGGCGCTTCAGCCGTGGTATCGACAGTTCTGTAAGCGACCGTGTTTTCACGACAGTTACCTGCCCGCGTTCAACTCGTCAAATGTCACCCTTGTTGACACCGACGGTCAGGGGGTTGAGCAGATCACACCAAACGGTGTTGTCGTGAATGGCGTCGAATACGAAGTTGATTGCATCGTGTTCTCGACAGGGTTCGAGTACGGCACCTCGTATACGCGACGTGCCGGTTTTGATGTCACGGGCAGCAACGGTGAAACGCTGTCTGAGCATTGGGCCGACGGAGCCCGCACGTTCCATGGAATGCACGCTCATGGTTTCCCGAATATGGCATTCATCGGGTTTGTTCAGACCGCCACCACGGTAAATATTCCGCATGCTCTTGCTGAGCAGGCAACTCATTTCGCGCATGTTGTTGCCGAGTCACGCGCAAGGGGTGCCTCAGTCATTGAGGCAACCCGGCAATCGGAGCAGGAGTGGTTCGCTGAGATTGAGCGCACGGCGGTGAGAGCACGGAAGTTCTACGAGGAGTGCACCCCGGGCTATTACAACAACGAGGGGCATGTGACCGATGGAACCGGATTTGCCGCCGGAATGTATGGGGCGGGCCCAATTAAGTTCTTCGAATTGCTCGCCCGGTGGCGAGATGAGGGCTCGCTTGCTGGTCTCGAACTTCGCTAATTCGATACTGCTGTAAAGGGCTGTTACGCGCCCGGTCGAAGTGAGAAGTGCGTTCGGCGTCAGCGCCGTATTCGACGCCAGATCGAGTTAGGCAAGATTCGGAAGACTGCGAACACGAGTTGTAAGACCCGTGGAACCCACACCACTCTGCGACCTGCGGCCACGGCATTATGCGTTGCCAAAGCGACGGTTGCGGGGTCGGTTGCAAACGGCGCCGGTTTCATTCCGTCTGTCATTCGACCGTGCACAAAGCCTGGCCTCACCACTGTGATTTCCACCCCGGTGTCGTCGAGCTCGTTCGCAAGAGCCAACGCATACGAATCGAGGCCTGATTTCGATGCGCCGTACACCCGGTTATCTGATCGAACCCGCACGCCGGCCACGCTCGACAGCACGATGATGTTGCCGTGCCCTTGAGCCGTCATCTGAGATGCGGTGGCCGACAGTGTGGCGATCGGTGACGCGGTATTGATCACGACCGCTTCGCCGGCAAGCACCGGATCAGCATCAAATGCTGACTGCTCGCCGAGTGTTGCAGCGGCAATGATGACAAGGTCGATATCACGGTTGTCGTCGCCAAACATCGAAATGATGTTGGGGCCAGCGGCAAGATCGCGTGCTTCCCACTCGATGACATCAACGGCGATGCGCTCATCGAAGGTGTCGGCGACGGTCTGGCCACTGACGGTGTCTCTGCACGCGAGAACAATCCGTTCGGTTGATGGCCCAACGAAGGTTCTCAAGATCGCAAGACCGATCTCGCTTGTTCCACCAAATAGGGCGATTGTCTGAAGTTCTCCGGTGCCACTTTTCATTCTGAGTCCTTGGGGGTTGCGCAAAGGTTGAGTCGGCGAGAGAGGTCACTCTGCCATCGCTGGTCGGGGTCGACTCGATGTCTGATGTGTTGCCATTCGCCGAGGAGTGGGTAGCCGCTTCGTATCGACTGTGATCCGGTTGTCGCATCTTTGGCGAGATAGTGACGCCCGCCCGCCGACAACACCATCTCATCAATGTCGACGAGCATCGTTGGCAGCTGGGAGGTGACTGGAAGGTCGACGGTGAGTGTCCAGCCAGGTTGAGGAAAGCTGAGATGGGCGTCGTTTCCTTCTCCGAAACGCTTCAGCACATTGATCACATTGGCAGGTCGATCGCTTGAGACTCGATGAAGAATGCTACGAATGACATCGTCTCGATCGAGCGGCACCACACATTGGTGTTGGACAAACCCGCTCTTGCCGTAGAGCCGATTCCAATGCCCAACGCCATCTAAAGGGTGAAAGAACGAAGGAATCGAAACGAGTTGCCCCTCGCGCAGCTTCGGAGCCTTGCGATACCAGAGCTCAGAAAACAGCAGTGATGTCGAGCGTCGAACCGAGCGAGCAGCACCAACGAACCGCGGAATACCAATCGTTGTTGGCGACCGGTAGTCAGATGACCATTTGTGGTTCGAGCGAACCTCGTCACTTGACGCATGGTCGCCATGGGTGATCACGCCGCGCCCGAGATGCTTTCCGGTTGCCGTTCCGTCAACCCACGCAACCGAATACCGAAATGCTGAGTCATTGCGAAGCATCGACTCCATGAGGGTGTCGATGTCGCCATGTCGCTCGGTGCGCACTGACATCATCGCCGATGACACTTGAAGAAGGTCGAAGGTTGCCGAGAGAATGATGCCGGTGAGCCCCATGCCGCCAATCGTTGCGAAGAACAGATCGTGATGTGACGAGCGGTCAAGTTCGACCACATCTCCCG
>CALCBR010000126.1:0-46442 GCA_937897105.1 uncultured Acidimicrobiaceae bacterium
GACGACCTTGCGCGACGCATGTTGCTCCCGGCGCTTGTCGCAAGCGCCACCGGATACTTCACTTTTGTGTCGTTGAGCGACACCACTCCGCTGTTGGGCGGAACGATTATTCCCATTCCGCAGTTCGAAGTTCGAGACCTGTTTGGCGCCCTCGCCATCGGCGGTGCCTGCGCAATCGGCGCTCGGGCATTTGCAAAATTGATCAGGTTCGCCAAAGCGTTCTCGGTGCGCTCGTTTCCGATCAGAATTGTGTCGGCATCGGCAACCCTCATTGGATTGGTGCTGCTATCACGAGAGCTCACCGGTTTGCCTCTCAGCCTTGGTGCCGGATACGAAGTCCTCGAGGAGTGGCTGTTCATTGAGGCCGACATCGCTCTCTGGTTGTTGATCGCGGTGTTTGTTATTCGGTCGTTTGCTTCTGCAGCCACCTTGGTCGGTGGTGGTGTCGGTGGGGTCTTCATTCCTCTTGTTGTTGGTGGGGCGATCGTCGGACGAGCTGTCGGGGAGGTCGTCCATCCTGAACGGTTCTCGCTGTATACGTTGATTGGAATCGCAGCGTTTCTTGGGGCCGGTTACCGCGTTCCGCTTGCTGCAGTGATGTTCGTTGCGGAATCAACAGGGCGACCAAACTTCATCGTCCCTGCGCTGTTTGCTGCGGTTGCCGCCGAGTTGGTGATGGGGGAGCAATCGATTACTGCCTTCCAGCGCCGACCCGGCCAAATGTGATGCCCGGCCGGTCTGGCCGGCCCGGCCGAGTCGGCCAGATTGACAGGTGACTGCCAAACTCAGGGCATGACCACGGATCACAACGTTGCTATCACCGCAGAGATGCAGGGCACCATCGTGACGTGGGAGGTGACCGCCGGGACGTCTGTTCGACAGGGTCAGGTGCTCGGAATGTTGGAGTCGATGAAACTTCACCATGACATCGTTGCCCCCACTCAAGGTGTGCTGTCGGCCGTTGCAGTCGAGGTGGGGTCAACGGTGAAGCCCGGCGATGTTATTGCCTCAATCAACGCAAGCAGCGAGGCACAAGACGACGCAGGAGAAGCCGCCGAGGAGGTCTCGGCGTCTGGACCTCTTGGTCTTGATCGACCTGACCTCTCAGAGGTGGTCGAGCGGCACGCGATCGGCCTTGATGCGGCTCGGCCCACAGCGGTGGAACGTCGTAGAGAGCGCGGACATCGCACTGCGCGTGAAAATGTCGAAGATCTCATCGACGAGGGTTCCCTTGTTGAGTACGGCCCGCTTGTGCTCGCCGCCCAGCGAAAGCGGCGCGAACTTGATGACCTCATTGAGAACACTCCTGCCGACGGTTTGGTGGGTGGCATTGCTTCGGTGAATGGCGACCAGTTCGAGGGCCATGATGCGCAGTGCGTCGTGATGTCGTACGACTATTCGGTGCTTGCCGGCACGCAAGGACACCAGAACCACCGGAAGAAAGACCGACTCTTCGAACTCGCAGAAGAACTGCGCCTACCGGTGGTGTTTTTCACCGAAGGCGGAGGTGGACGTCCGGGTGATACCGACACCGGTGGCGTCACTGGGCTCGACTGTTATGCGTTCTTGTGGTGGGGTCAGCTGTCAGGAACGGTGCCGATGGTGGGTGTGAACTCGGGGTATTGCTTTGCCGGTAATGCGGCAATCCTTGGCTGCTGCGATGTCGTCATCGCCACACGAGACTCGAACATCGGCATGGGTGGACCCGCGATGATTGAAGGCGGCGGGCTTGGCGTCTACGAGCCGAAAGAGATTGGCCCAACTTCGGTGCAGTCAGCAAACGGTGTGATCGACATCCTTGTCGAAGATGAGGCTGAGGCGGTCGAGGTGGCTCGAAAGTACCTCTCATATTTTCAGGGCGCACTCGATGACTGGTCATGCAGTGACCAGACAGACCTCAGAGATGTGATTCCTGTCGATCGTCTTCGTGCCTACGACGTGCGAAATGTGATCGATGGCATGTTCGACGATGACAGCGTGCTGGAGATTCGCAAGGACTTCGGTGTCGGCATGATTACCGCTCTCGCACGAGTTGAAGGTCGACCGGTTGGAGTCATCGCAAACAACCCGGCGCATCTCGCGGGCGCAATCGATTCCGATGGGGCAGATAAGGCAGCTCGGTTCATGCAGCTATGTGACGCTCATGGTCTGCCAATCATCACCCTCATCGACACCCCAGGGATGATGGTTGGCCCCGATGTGGAACAGACGGCATTGGTGCGGCATTGCAGTCGATTGTTCGTCACCGGTGCAAACGTGACGGTGCCAGTGATTTCGGTGGTCTTAAGAAAGTCGTACGGCTTGGGAGCTCAGGCGATGATGGGCGGAAGCACGAAAGCCCCGCTTGCATGTCTTGCATGGCCGACCGGTGAGTTCGGCGGCATGGGCCTCGAAGGGTATGTTCGCCTGGGCTATCGAAAAGAGCTTGAAGCAGCGGGCTCTCCTGAGGAAGAGGAGCAACTCTTTCGACAGCTCGTCGATCGTCTCTATGAGCATGGGAAGGCGCTCAGCATTGCCACGTGGTTCGAAATTGATGATGTCATCGACCCGGCAGATACTCGTCGCTGGTTGTCGACGCTCCTTCGTTCGGTGCCACCTCAAGATCGCACGAGCCCGACTCGACCTCAAGTCGACACATGGTGATCATGCCGGTAACCGGCGGAGACGTATCAGTGCTGGAAGACGAAATTTGATTGCTTGACCGCGCCCATCGTTGCCGATGATGCGAGTGAGTAACGGTGGCCCGGATACAAAATGACATCGTCGGGAACCGTTGACAGCATTCGAAGACTTTCCATCATGGCTGACGCATCAGACCCCGGAAGGTCGGTGCGACCGCATCCATCTAAAAAGAGGGTGTCTCCTGCAACCAGACGGCCGTCAACGAGAAAACACTGACTTCCGGGAGTGTGACCTGGTGTGTGGACGAGGGTGACCTCGACGTCCCCGACAGATAGGACGTCACCTGGTTCGTGAGCAACAAGTTGATCGGCGGTGACGTCTGCGGTTCGTTCCATCCACGGCACTTCGGCAGCTTGCACGTGAATCGGGCAGTCGACTCGCTCTAACAGTGCGGCGACGCCCTCAATGTCGTGGCCCATGATTGACCCGCCGACGTGGTCGGCGTGGTAGTGGGTCGCAAGAACACCTTCAACCGACATTCCGTCGGCTTCGACAATGTCGACGAGATCATTGACATGCCATGCCGGGTCGACGAGCACACACGCTCCGGTTGCTCGGTCACCGATCGCATACGAAAAGTTAACCATCTGCGTCGCGAAGTCATTGCCGACGGCAAAGTCGCGGCCGGAGAGCAGTTGGCGGAAGTAGAAACGGTTGTCTTCCATGGGTTCGAGCGTACGCTTCACAGCGTGGAAATGATCGACTCAGCGGTGGTCGGTACCGACAGCGTCAGGTATGGCGTCATCGGGACGGGGATGATGGGCGTTGAGCACATCGAGAACATCCTTCATCTCGACGGCACCACCGTGAGCGCAATCGCCGATACGAACACCGAGCGGCGAGAGATCGGTGCTCAGGTTGCCCGGCGCCTCGGCGGCGGTGATGTCGTCGAATTTTCTGACCACCGCACGATGCTCGACTCGGGTCTTGTTGACGCTGTTGTCATTGTGACACCGAATATGACTCATGCTGACGTACTGAGTGATGTGCTCGCAACCGACGTGCATGTGATGGTTGAGAAGCCGCTGTGCACAACGGTGGCCGACTGTCAGCGAGTGATCGCCGCTGAGACCTCTGGCAATGCTCAACGTGTTGTGTGGATGGGCTTGGAATACCGTTATATGCCGCCGACAACGGCCCTGCTCAACGAAATTCGCAGTGGCACCGTCGGCAACGTGAAGATGGTGTCGATTCGTGAGCACCGCTTTCCGTTTCTGCAGAAAGTCGACGATTGGAACCGGTTTAATCGAAATACTGGTGGAACCTTTGTCGAGAAGTGCTGCCACTTTTTTGATCTCATGAGGCTCATCGCCGATGCAGAACCCGCGAAGGTGTATGCCTCGGGAGCCCAAGATGTGAACCACCTTGATGAGTCGTATAACGGTGAGATTCCAGATGTTCTCGACAATGGTTTCGTCGTCGTTGATTTCGACAATGGGGTACGCGGCCTCCTCGACCTGTGCATGTTTGCCGAGGCGAGTAAAAACGAACAGGAGATCTCGGTGACCGGCGATGAGGGAAAAGTTGAGGCGATGGTGACTGAATCTCTTCTTCGAATTGGGCGCCGAGCCGACGGACAGCATGTTGTGAGCGAGCGATCAATCACCGACGACAGGATTCGCCACGTTGGACTTCACAACGGTGCGAGCTACCTCGAGCACGTCGACTTCCTTGCTGCGATACGTCGTGGGGAAGCAGCGAAGGTGACCCTTCTCGACGGAATGAGGTCGGTGGCAATCGGGGTCGCTGCCCATCGGTCGATTGAATGCGGACGGCCGGTAGAGATGAGTGAGGTGATCTGAGATGCGTGAGCAGATCGACCGACTCGAAGAGGGCCAGCTGGTATTAACCGGTGGCGGCGAAGGTGTGCGTGTCAGCGCCGAGCTCGCAGCTGCGTTTGTCGCGGGAGATCAGTTATTGATTTCAGGTGACAGTTTGCTGCATGTCCCACAGTCTGAGGCTGAACTGGTGTCGGCCGCGGTTGAAGCGGCAGACGATGCCTTTTCTGATCTCGCCCAGTGCTCCGACGAAGCGATCAGTTCATTCTTTCGCTCATTCGGATCTGCGCTCACTTCGGCCGAGGTGAGAGAGCAGATCTTGGCGGCAAACGCAATCGACGTTGCTGATGCTCAACGACGTGGACGTTCGACGACGCGCCTCGAAGTCACTCAAAAGATGCTCGACGACATGGTTGCGGGTCTCAACATGTGGAGTGAGATCGACATGCGACGTGACGAAACCGTCGACACGGTTCAGCACGCAGGGTGGGATATCGAAGTTCGCCGAGCACCGGTTGGTGTTGTTGGGTTCGTCTTCGAAGGTCGCCCCAACGTGTTTGCGGATGCGGCCGGAGTGATCCGGACAGGCAACACGGCAGTTCTGCGAATCGGCTCTGATGCCTTGGGCACTGCGCAAGCCATGATGGCGAGTGCAGTCGTCCCCGCACTTACTGCGGCCGGACTACCAACGTCATCAATCGTGCTTATCGAGTCTCGCGCCCACGCAGCTGGTTGGGCGTTATTCGCTGATCGTCGACTTGCGCTCGCAGTTGCTCGAGGATCAGGCCCGGCGGTAGATCAGCTCGGAGGCATTGCTCGCTCTGTCGGCACCCCGGTGAGTCTCCACGGAACGGGTGGCGCCTGGATGATCGTGCCATCGACCGCAACCCCAAGTTGGGTCGAACCTGCTGTTGCGGCCTCACTCGACCGGAAGGTCTGCAACACGGCGAATGTGTGCTGCATCGAGAGGTCGGCGGTCGATGAGATGCTTCCCGTCGTCGTTCGAGCCGTCGCTGCAGCAGCCGCCGAGCGCGAAGCGACGGCAATTATCCATGGTGATGAGGAGCTTCGAACTCTCATTTCACAGAGTGCGGCTGCTGATCGCATCCGCACCGAGCCGCTTCCCGAGGCCGGTCTTGGTCATGAGTTTGAATGGGAGAACGATCCCGAACTGTCGATCGTGCTTGTTGACTCGATCGAGCATGCCGTCAAGTTATGCAATGAACACAGCCCACATTTCGTGGTGTCAGTGCTGACCGACGAGCCAGAGTTGGTCGAGCGTGTGTACGCATCTGCCGATGCCCCGTTCGTGGGTAACGGTTTTACCCGCTGGGTTGACGGGCAATATGCCCTCGGTCAACCAGAGCTCGGTTTGTCGAATTGGCAGGGTGGTCGATTGCTCGGGCGAGGAGGTGTGCTGTCGGGGTCATCGGTGCACACGTTGCGCTTGCTCGCGCAGTTTTCTGATCCGACGATTCGCCGTTGATCAGCGACGGAGTAGTCCGTCGATAACTCCGCCCAAGAATCGGCTTGTCTTTCCTGTGCGGTGCTCGCTCATATCTGCAAAACGTGCCGCAACCCGCCCGGCATTAATGCCCATCCAGCGAATCGGTTCGGGCTCCCACCGCCGAGAGAGCGGCCCAACCACAGGAAGTCGAAGCAGATCGGAACGATCATGCTGGCCAGAGTCGTGCTCTCGTTCAGTGATGAGATCAGCGACGATCCGTCCGAAGAGATTTGTTGCGCTCACGCCGTCACCGACGTATCCGCCTGCGGTCACGATGCCGTCGCTCCAATTCGCGTGAACTGAGCATGCCCAATTTCTCGGAATACCCAGTGGGCCACCCCAGTGGTGGGTGATGCGCGCGTCCCGTACAGCAGGAAAGAGGTCGACGAGCGCGGCGCGGATTCGATTGCGCATGGTGGTGTTGGTGTCGAATGTTGGGCGAATAGCCGACCCGAAATGGTACGGGGCTCCTCTTCCGCCGAATGCGAGCCGGCCATCGGCCGTGCGTTGCCCGTAGACGATGAGGTGCCGGGTGTCGTCAAATGTTGGACGGTTGGCGAGTCCGATCGTGTCCCACATGTCGTCGGGCAGTGGCTCGGTGGCGATCATCATCGAGTAGAGCGGAACCATGTTGCGATGTTGGCCGTCGATGTCAGACGTATAACCCTCGGTGGCCTGGACGATGTACTTCGTCGAAATCGTTCCCCTGTCGGTGGTGACACTGCCTCGGCCAAGGGCCGTTGCGCGGACAGGGGAGAGAATTCGCACACCATTGCGAACGACGGCGCGTCCGATGCCGTGGGTGAGTTTGGCCGGGTTTACCGCGATGCAATGTGGAGTGAACATTGCTCCGGCCAGTTCTGACATATTGCAGACGTCGCTCGCCGCAGCTCCGTTGAGGAAGTGGTACTCATCGCAGAAGCCGAAGCGTTGGTATGTCGACACCTCGTGGGCAACTCGTTTGAGTTGCGGGGCGGAACGGGCAGCGGTGAAGGTCCCTCCGCGCTGTTCGGCGGCATCGATGCTTTCGGCTGCGAGTACTCGTTGAATTTCATCCAAGGTGCTGTGCATCTCGGTTTGCAGTTGTGTTGCGGCATCGCGGCCGTGCTCTCGCTCGATGCGTTCGAGTCCCATGGGGAGAAGCGCTGAGGCCCATCCACCGTTTCGCCCACTTGCACCAAAGCCCACGCCCGCCGAGTCGATGACGACGATGTCGGCATCTGGGAGTTGTTGAGACAAGTAATACGCAGACCACAGTCCGGTGAGACCGGCGCCAATGATAGTGATGTCGGAACTCATCGATGACTCGAGTGGCTCCTCGGCGCAGCGCTCATCGGCGGAGAGGGTGTCCTCCCACAGCGAGTTGGGTCGTTGGATGTGTTGGTGAGTCGAAGACATCACGAGTAGAAATGTAGTAGGCGCACTGAGGCCTGAGTTACGTCGGCATTACTCCGTCGCAACGAGGGCGGCGTTGTCGATAAGTCGTACACCGCCAAACCATGCTGCAACGAGGAGTTGGGTGTTGTCATTGAGGCCAGCTATGGGTTCAAGCGTCAAGCGATCGACCACCGTGACATAATCGACGGTGCCACCAGCTTGCTGAATATCGGTAGTTACCTGCTCAACGATGTCGCTCGGCGAACCTGTGTTGGTCGAGCGATCGATAGCCCGATCGATTGCCTGTTTGATCGAGGTGGCTTGGGCTCTTGCGTCGGGAGCGAGGTGGACATTGCGGCTCGACATTGCGAGCCCGTCATCTTCTCGAACTGTCGGTTCGCCGACCACGGTGACCGGCAAGCCGAGATCACGAACGACATGTTGAATGACAGCAAGTTGTTGGAAATCTTTCTCACCAAAGACCGCGATATGAGGTTGAACTGCGGTCAACAGTTTTGTCACCACCGTCGCAACTCCCGCAAAGTGACCCGGCCGATGTTCCCCTTCCCAACGATGAGCGAGAGAACCGGGGTCGATGGTGGTGTCGAACCCGTCTGGATACATGGCGTCGACGGTTGGCATGTAGACGGCGTTGACACCGAGAGAGTCGCAAAGAGCGAGGTCGTCGTCGAGAGTTCTTGGGTAGAGATCGAAGTCATCAGAGCGATCGAACTGAGTGGGATTCACAAAGATCGACACCACCGTGAGGTCGCAGAGAGCTTGAGAGCGCTCGATGAGCGCGGCGTGCCCGCGATGAAGAGCACCCATTGTTGGGACGAGTCCGATCGACTGCCCATCTCGTCGACGTTCATCTGACCATCGATGTGCATCTGACGGAGTGGAGAGACGAAGGAGGGAGGTCATCGGAGAGCGCTGGGGCAAAGCGACGTGTACGACGGAATGTCGGCCATCGGTTCAGCATGGACGATGGCATCGATGCAGGCCAACGCGGTGACGTCTGCAGCAACTTCTGACAGACGTGACAGTGCGAGTATTCGCTCGGGTGAATCGATGTCAACGCTGCCGGTAGCCATTGCAAACATGGTGTCGCCATCGGCGAGGGTGTGGACCGGTCTAATTGATCGTGCGAGGCCGTCATGGGAACTCATCGCGAGACGAGTGGCCTCTGATCTGTCGATCTGCGCATCGGTCGCAACAACACCGATGGTGGTATTGAACGACGCTGTCGTCACTGAGTCGACATGTTCTGCGTAACGCTGTCTGTCAGCAGAACTCGGCGACTTGAGTCGCGGGTGAGGTTCCCATGCCCGACCCGAGGAGGGGTCGATAAGGCTTCCGCGTGCGTTGACTACACACAGTGCTGCGATGGTGACGCTGCTGACACTCTCATCGCCGATCGGGAGGTCGATCGTCGCTGAGGCCATGCCAATACCTCCCCGAAGACCGCCCGCTACGGCTCCGGTTCCCGCTCCAATCGAACCGCGCCGCCGCTCCCGTGCCGACGCGCTCCGGGTTGCTCTACGACCAAATTCTGCGTCGGGGTGATGCCGAAAGTGTCCGCCGCGCCCGAGATCAAAAATGACAGCACTTGGAATGACAGGAACGACCTGGTGGGCTTCCGGTCCGACGCGAAAGCCGCGTTCTCGGTCGGCCAATTCGTCAACAACTCCATCTGCTGCTCTCAGTCCATACGCACTCCCGCCTGAGAGGCAGATGGCATCGATCTTGTCGACAAGATTCATTGGCGAGAGAGCATCGGTTTCACGCGTGCCCGGACCTCCGCCTCGAACATCAACCCCGGCGGTAACGGGGTGATCGGCGAGAACGACGGTGGTGCCGGTTCTCCAATTGCGATTCGACCGGTCGTAATGGCCGACGCGGATGCCAGCGACGTCGGTAAGTGCTCCAAGATCAGCTTGCATCAAGGGCTTCCCATAGTTGACGAATGCGAGGTTCGCTATCGCTCACCACATCGACGCCAATTGTCGTATCGGCATCGAGTAACTGAGTGTTTCGTTCGGCTCCCCACTGCGGCCAACCCGCGTCGCGGGTGTGCATGAATGTTGTCATCGAACCTGAGAACGACGCCGCGAGGTTGCGTCGAGCGGGGGCGTCGCCAGTGAAAAGTTCAACGCCTTTGCGGTCGAGGTTGTTGAGAGCAAACGGAATATCAAGGGCATGACAGCTACCGAGAACGCCGCCGAACACCGGTGTTTCGAAGGTGAACCAGTAGGAGTGGGTGCTGTGTTGCTGTCGCTGCCGTGCTTCGGCGATGCGGTGGGCGGGCCAACGGAAGACTCCGTCGGTCTCGAGAGCTGACACCAACTGTGGAGGCGTTGAGCCAGGACGATGGTCTCGGTAGATGTCGTACGCCTCTGACGACGCGAAGTGACGTTCGAATGTTGTGCGTGCGGCTTCCTCGTCGATCTCGGTGTAGCGGGGATCAAAGGCGGTGAAGAGGTGCATTTCGTCTCGCGTCGTTCCGATGACGAGCGGCACCGGGTTGGAGGCCGCAAGGTCTGACGGATCTCCGGGTAGCCAGTTGCCGTCGGTTGTTGGAGCGAATGCAGTGAGGGATTCACCTGTCGAAGACAGCATGTCTCCCTGGGCTTTCAGCAACGCGTCGGCTGGTATAGAGATGAGATCGTCGGGGTGGTCTACACCTGCTGAGGCAAGGAGTTCTGAGAGTGCCTCGTCGCCCCTTTCAGACGACCGAAGTTGGGGAATCGACGGGCTCATCGCAATCGCTCCCGAATACAACCCGTCAGCGTGCGGGCATGCCATGAGCGAAACAACACTCGCACCTCCGGCGGACTCACCCATGATCGTGACCTGCGATGGATCGCCACCGAATGACGCAATGTTGTTGCGGACCCATTGCAATGCATTGACCTGATCGCTGAGGCCTGCGTTATCTCGACCCCTAAACCCGAGTGCTCCCAGGCGATAGTTGATCGTTACGACGACGATGTCGCCAGAGCGCACGAGATTGCTTCCGTCGTACCACGGAACCGAACCTGCCCCATTGGTGAAGGCGCCCCCGTGAATCCAGACGAGGACTGGTTTACGGGCCGAGGTATCTGCGGTGAACACGTTGAGGGTGAGACACTCTTCGGCCATTGGCTGTGTGCTTTCGCCGAGAAGTTGTTCCATAATTCCCGGAACTTGGAGGCATTGCGGCCCGTACACGGTGGCATCTCGGAGATCGCTCCATGTGGAGGTTTCGAGTTCTGATGGTTGGAAGCGATCAGCAAGTGCGTAGTTGATGCCTTTAAAGACGAACACTCCGTCACGGTTGAGCCCGGAGTAATCGCCCAGAGGGGTTGCGGCGTGAGCATGTGTCATTGCGACGAAGGTAGCGTGCGGAGGTGGTCCGAAGTCAGATGGGCGCAGTTTCTCATTCGATACGCGGTCGGATGATGGCGAGAGTGGGCGATGCAGTCGCGTGGTGCTGGGACCGGCTGTCTGTCATCGCATCCGTTGGGCCGAAGAGTCGCCGTGGCCGGCGCTTCGGAGCGTTCGGTGAGGGAAGCATCATTTGTTTCCCGGCAACCTCTCTGATGAACGAGCGATTCATCGAGATCGGTGAGAACACGATGATTGGCCCCCACGTTGCGTTGTCGGCGGGGATGGCTCCGGGTCAAGAGTGCCTCTCGCAGCCGGTGGTTCGCATCGGCGATCGTTGTTTGATCGGTCGTGGTTCTGGAATTGTCGGACACTTTTCGATCGACATCGGCGACGATGTGTGGACAGGTCATCACGTGTACATCACCGATCAGAATCATGGCTACGACAACGTCGACATCCCGATTTCCCAGCAATCAATGCCAGAGAAACCAGTGCGTATCGGTTCAGGGTCGTGGCTCGGCCACGGCACTGTCGTATTACCTGGCGCCGACATTGGTGAACATGTGGTGATCGGCGCAAACAGCGTGGTGACGGGAAGCATTCCTTCGTTCAGCGTTGCCGTTGGGGCTCCGGCACGCGTGGTGAAATCGATGTCAGAGGCTGATGGGCCGACGTCGCAAGAACCCTGATGATGCTCGAGTTCGACTGGGTTCAGATATCGAGATCAAGGGGTGGTTTGCACGCAGGCATCTCGTTATCTGCGGCAAATGTTGCCAGTCGCTCTGAAATTGGAATTTGGTTGGCGGTTTCGTAGAAGGGGAGGTTCTCGCCGCTTTCCCGAAGTTGTGCGGTGTAGTTTCGGCGGTCGCCGAGATATGTGCGGTATTCGTCTATCCACAGCGGAATAATCGCCTGACCCTTTTCGCCCGTGAGCGGTAACGCCTCGAGCGAATTCAGCATGCGTTCGAGGGTGTCGGTTGCTTCATCGACGATCTCGGCACGCTGCAGAATGAGTTCGGCGCCGCCTTCGTCAAGTCGGGTGTAGTTCGCAAGAGCGGTTCGTTCGTCGGCGGCTGTTTCGCAGATGGATTGCGCTGATTCGACCCAGGCGCGGTCTTCGATGCGGTTGACCCCTTCTTTCGAGGCGAAGAACAGAGCCCAAATCCAGAATGTTGCGAACACACCAAATCCGATGAGAGCAAGTGTGCGAGTAAGGATCGAGCGGGTTTCTCGGGCGGGGGTTGGCGACGAGGGGGGTGTCTCCATGTCTCCTACGTTAGGGGGCATTCATTCGGATTGGCTCGACGGGCCCAAGGTCAATTCCAAATGGTAGTTCCCCGCCCACAGCGACGATGACGCATTCAACGTTTTGCTGGGCAGAGGGCACGCGAGTTGTCACTCGGGCGGAACGCTCGGGGCGAACGCCGTTGGTCGTCAGCGTGGCGCTTCGCACGACTTGGCGAAGCGGTTCACCGACGATCTCCACGAAAATTGAGAACTGTGACGTGTTGTCCCCAAGGTTGGTGATGTCGATGGCGATGCTGATGTTGGTGCCATCTGGCGAGCACTGAGCGACAACAACTTCATGCGGGTTCGGGTTGATGAATCGCTGCACTGCCCGCCCGAGAGTCACCGCCGGAATGGTGAGCATGAGGGCTACCGCCAACACAAGCCAGGGCCATCTGCGGCGTTTCGCCTGTGGTGGTGAGGTGATGCCGAGCGGATCGACCTGGCGGACACCGTCGGTGGAGACGTCGGCGGTCCATGACGTGCCGTTGAACCAGCGATGGTCGTAGCGTCCCAGCGGGTCTGGGTACCAGCCTTGAGGGCTATCCACACTCGCACGGTACCGTCTATTGCGATGGAGATCGTGCTCGTTCGTCACGGACAACCCGAGTGGGTGAAGGGTGGCTTGAATGTTGTCGACCCTCCGCTTACCGATCTGGGTCACCGGCAGGCTGAACGGCTCGCTGATGCTCTTGAGGGTGAGTCATTCGATGAAATTCTTGTGTCGCCGCTCACTCGGGCTCGGCAAACTGCGGCGCCGCTTCTTTCGCGACTTGGCCGCGAAGAGGTGATTGCACCGTGGCTTGAAGAGATTCGAGACCCGGGCTGGGCTGGAACCCCGGTGGAAAAAGCCGAGCAGGCGTATGCAGAGCTCAGGCAGCGCCCACCTGCCGAGCGTTGGCATGGCTTGCAAGAGGGCGAGTCGGTTCGGTCGTTTGTCGATCGCATTCATCTTGGTGTGGAGATGTTTCTTGCCGAACGAGGCATCCGTCGAGGCGATGATGAACTTCCGGTGTGGGAGATGGATTCCCCGGGGAAGCGCATTCTTCTCGTCGCTCATGCGGGAACGAACACGGTGTCAATCGGGCACATGTTGGGCCTGATGCCCACCCCATGGGAATTTGACCGGTTTGTGTTGATGCATACCTCTATCTCGCGACTCGAGTCGATGAAGGTGGGTGACGTGCATTCGTTCAGTTTGGTCAAACTCTCTGATGTCGAGCATTTGTCATCGGGTGAACGCACGCGCTGACGAGGCGATGGTGCCAGAGGAGCAGCCGGCAGTAATTTCGTAGGCCCTTTGGCGCGCTGAAGGTTCTCAGTCGTAGCATCGAACCATGCGGTTGCAGCCTTCGGCGTATCAACGCTCAACGTATTTCGCGTTGATCGCGTTGATCGGCATCATTATCACCGGGGCCGCGGTTCGGCTCACCAACAGCGGTTTGGGTTGTGATGATTGGCCAAATTGCAACAGCGAGAAGCTCATCGATGTCTCCTCTGCTCATGCGGCAATCGAGCAAGTGAATCGGCTGTTGACCGGCGTCGTCGTGGTGGCTGTGGCAGCTGCGGTGTTGGGCTCGTATGTGCGGTCTCCCCGTCGGCGAGACCTGGTGTGGTGGTCGTGGTCGCTGGTGGTGGGTGTCTTTGCGAACGCATTCCTTGGTGCGATTACGGTCTGGGTCGACCTGCACCCCTATGCGGTGCAGGGCCACCTGTTGCTGTCGATGGCGTTGATTTCGGCGGGCGCCGTGCTCGTGCGTCGTGCGAGCGAACCTGATGGTGTCGAGCGTGAGCAGGTGTCATCAGGGCCTTCGACGATGCTGGTACGAGTTATTGCGCTTGGTGTCACAGTGGCGGTGGTGACGGGAACGGTGGTGACCGGAGCAGGCCCTCACGCGGGTGATGAGAACGCCGTTCGTTTGAATGTTGATATTTCAACCGTTGCCCGGATTCACGGAGCGAGCGTCATTGCAACGCTCATCGCAGCGGTTGTCTTGGTGATTCGTCTTCGAGCGTCAGCCCAAGATCAGGGATATCTGCAGGCGGGGTTCACGAAGTGGTTGACGGTCGCAATGATGCAGGCGGTCATCGGATACGTCCAATACTTTACGGGCGTCCCTGAGTTACTCGTGCTGGCTCACGTTGCGGGTGCGTCATTGCTCTATGTGGCCACAACTCAACTTTTGCTTGATACCTCTCGGCCAGCGGTGAGCCTGGTTCGTTAGTCATGTCAACGAAACACGAGGTCGACACTGCGTTTGCTCGATTGGGTCTTCAAAAAGGCCGAGCCACACGTGCAGAGGTCATCGCCGCTCGTCGTCGGCTTGCCCGCGAACTCCACCCCGATCGCCAAGGCGGTAACCCAGAATTGATGGCTGAAGTCAACCGTTCAGGTGACATTGCCCTTGCCTACGTTGATGAGCGCATCGTCGTTGACTCAACCGCAAACTCGGCTCGGGTCACACCGCCACCCCAGCAGCCGGTGCAGCGGGACCATCCTTCGTTCACCATCGATGTGCTGCCGGTCGAGGCTTGTGAAGCGCTCCGAATTGTCGCTTCTTGGGTCGGTGAGATCATCGATGAAGATCCGCCGTACCTGCTCGAGGTCGATATGCATGATCCATACTCGGTCTGGTGTCGCCTTGAGTTGGTTCCCGACGCCGGAGCGACGACGGTGACCGTGTCAGCGACCGGAGAGTCTCTGCGAGGAGTCAATATTGAGGCGATTCGCGATGTCTGGATCGATCAACTCAACCAACTTGATTGGCAGACCCTCGATCCTGATCAGCAGCGGCCTTAGTGAGCCGGTCGCGCAGAGCGGTTCCAAGACCTTCCTTGGGTGGCATCAGAGCGATGATCAGCGATACCTCTGCAGCATCAGCGGCCCTCAGTTCTGAGTAGAGGTCGTGGGCCGCCTTCACAAGGTCTTGCGCGCAGTCGATGATGTACACCTCATCAGATGATGTGTCGGGAAGCGGATCACCAGGTTCAACAAGCGTCATCTTGGTCCGCGGGGCATAGTGCGAAGCCATCATGCCCGCTGCTCGTGAGGGGCCGGAGGCCTCATCGACATCGCCGATGAGTTCTGCGATGGTCTCGGCAGAGATGCCGCCCGGTCGGAGGAGTTGCGCAGGGTTGGTCGTGATGTCGATGATGGTGCTTTCAACGCCAACCCCGCACGGGCCGCCGTCAAGTATGAGGTCGCGGTCGGGGTCAAGGTGATCACCAATGTCATCGATGACATGTTGGGCGGTGGTGGGACTGACTTTCCCAAATCTGTTCGCAGATGGGGCAGCGATCGCTCCTCCGTGTTCGGCGAGGAGTTGTTGGGTGAGCGGGTGAGCTGGCACGCGAATGCCGACAGTTGGCCGGCCGCCCGTCACGATGTCAGAAACTTGTGGGCGTCGCTTGGCGAGCAAAGTGAGCGGCCCTGGCCAGCACGTTGTGGCGAGGACCTGGGCGGTGGGTGAACTGAGATCAGCCCAGCGTTCCGCAATCTCAAGATGAGCGACGTGGATGATGAGGGGGTGCCCGGTGGGTCGATCTTTGGTCGAGAAAATTCGCTCAACTGCCTCCGGCATCGTCACATCGGCTGCCAGCCCGTACACAGTTTCGGTGGGGATTGCGACGAGACCTCCATTGCGGAGCACCTCGACCGCCCGAGATGGGTCTGATGAGATACCGATTGGTCGAGCGGTCACGTTGGAATTGCGTCAAGAAATTCGAGGACAGCATCGACGAAATCGAATGACTCAGGAGTTGCAAAATGGTCGACGTTCTTCAGCACTGTCCCCTGAGCGTTCGGGAGAGCGTCGACGAGTTGGTCGGCCGGGTATACGAAATCTTTGTCGCCAACGACGACGAGGATCTCGCAGTTGACGCCGGCCAGCGATTCATCGGTGAGACGAATTCGCTGGGGTTGTTTCAGCACTGCAGATAGCGCGGCCGAGTCATTGCCTGACTGGCCTGCGTACTGAGCGAAGAGCCGAGAGACATTGTCTTCTGGGTCACCGTTTCCGTCGACTGCTGCAACGATCTTCGCGGTTCGGTCGTTGTCACGTTCGAACACGTTTTTCCCGATGCCAGCGAGAACGAGCCGTCTGAATGCACCAGGATGTTCCGTTGCGGTTCGAAGGAGGGTCAGCGCGCCCATTGAGAAGCCAACGGCATCGATTGCTGTTCCATCATCGGGGAGTGCATCAACTACTCGGGTCGTGAGGTCTGCATACGCCTCTGGCTCGTGCGGTTTTGGGGCTTCGCCATGGCCAAGGAGATCGATTCCGATCACAGGACGCCCAGCATCTGCGAGAAGGGCGGTGAACCCGTTTCGCTCCCATGTCGTTGCAAATGATCCTCCCCATCCATGCACGCACATCACGGGGGTGTTGTCGATGGTTTCAGACATAGGTGATGACCTTAGACGGATTTCTTCGAGGGAAATGCATGGTGTCGCGTTGGCCTCTTCTCGTGGAGGGTTAGCATTGTTGCGCCGTCCGAGGAGGACCCCATGCGAATGCTGCACCCGAACAACGCCCACGACCTCACGTACAACGACGTCTTCATGGTTCCAAGCCTTTCAACGGTCGGATCTCGCTTCGGCGTTGATCTTTCGACTCCTGATGGCATCGGAACGACGATTCCGATTGTGGTGTCGAATATGACGGCGGTTGCAGGTCGCCGTATGGCCGAGGTTGTTGCTCGTCGCGGCGGCATTACGGTGCTCCCTCAGGACATTCCAACCGATGTCATCGAATCGGTGGTGAGCTGGGTGAAGGCCCGCCACCCTCTTTTCGAGACTCCGATCACGCTGACCCCCGGCAACACCATTGGCGATGCTCTGCAACTGATTCACAAACGAGCGCACGACGCAATCGTCGTCGTCGATGACAGCGGGTGTCCGGTCGGTATTTTCACTGAGGAAGATGCAGCTGGTTTCGATCGATTCACTCAGGTGCGTCATGTCATGTCTCGAGAGTTGGTGACACTTCCCGACAGTATTGACGCTCCATCAGCGTTTGACATCCTTGGTGAGCAACGCCTTTCGGTTGCCCCGGTCGTCGGTGGGGATGGCCGGCTCATCGGTGTGATGACGCGAAAGGGCGCCCTTCGATCGACGATTTATCGCCCGGCGGTTGATGCCGATGGGCGGCTGCTCATTTCGGTGGCGGTGGGAATTAATGCTGACCCCGCCGGTCGGGCGAAGGCTCTTGCAGGAATGGGTGTTGACGTGCTCGTTGTCGATACGGCACACGGACATCAATCGAAGATGGTCGAGGTGGTTGAACAGGTTCGTGCGGCGGTTCCTGAAATGAAAATTGTTGCAGGAAATGTCGTCACCGAAGAGGGGACACGACATCTCATCGAGGCAGGAGCAGACATCGTGAAGGTGGGTGTTGGTCCGGGCGCGATGTGTACGACTCGAATGATGACGGGTGTTGGCCGACCTCAATTCTCCGCCGTTGTTGAATGCGCCGATGAGGCTGCCCGACTTGGCGGAACCATTTGGGCTGACGGTGGTGTGCGTTTCCCTCGAGACGTAGCGCTCGCGCTTGCCGGAGGGGCGGCAAACGTTATGTTTGGCTCGTGGTTTGCTGGAACCTACGAGTCTGCTGCCGATGTGCAGCGCGATACCGACGGACGTCTCTACAAGGAGAGTTTCGGGATGGCGTCGAACCGAGCCGTGAAGAACCGCAGTCGTGATGACGATGAACTCGAGCGCGCTCGCAAAGAACTGTTCGAAGAGGGGATTAGTACCTCGCGGATGTACCTCGATACTCAGCGACCCGGAGTCGAAGACATCATCGATCAGATCGTTGCTGGCGTGCGGTCATCGTGCACCTATGCGGGTGCGGGAACAATTCCAGAGTTTCATGAGCGAGCGGTCGTAGGAGTGCAGAGTCACGCCGGATACGAAGAAGGCCGCCCACTCGGAACGAGTTGGTGAACTTGCGGTGATCATTGCGATCGATGGTCCCGCTGGCGCAGGCAAAAGCACGGTTGCGCGTCGAGTCGCAGCCGAACTTGGCGTTGACTACCTCGATACTGGAGCGATGTACCGAGCGATTACGTTCGGAGTGCTTGCTCGAGAAATCGACCCAGCTGATGCCCATGCTGTCATCGAAGTGTGCGGCCAACTTGAGCTCGATGTTGGTGTCGATCGGGTCGTAGTTGACGGAGTGGATGCGACGTCGGCGATCAGAGGTCCGGAGGTGACCTCAGCGGTGAGTTCGGTGGCGGCGAATCGCGAGGTTCGAAACATCTTGGTGGAACTGCAGAGAGCTTGGGTTCGCGACCGTGGAGCAGGGGTGGTTGAGGGACGTGATATCACGACGGTGGTACTCCCAGACGCTGATCTCAAACTGTTTGTGACGGCGTCACCACGGGTTCGAGCTGAACGTCGTGTTGCCGAATCTGGCGGCGATGTCGACGCTGTTGAGGCCTCGATTGCTGAGCGAGATCGCCGAGATGAAACCCGTGAAGCGTCCCCACTGAGTATCTCTGCAGAGGCAGTTGTCATCGACACGAGTGAGATGTCGATCGATGATGTCGTTGCGGACGTGCTTTCAAGAGTGCAAGGCTGATCACATGACAAGGTACGACACTCATTTTGTTGGCCAGACGTTGCCTTCGAAAGTGTTCTATCGCTTCGGCCGTTTCATCGTTTCGGGTGGCATTCGGGTGTATACGAGAATGTCAATCATTGGGCGAGAAAATCTGCCCGCGACTGGCGCCTATGTTCTTTCTCCGGTGCATCGCTCGTATATCGACACCCCGATTTCGGGTGCTCTCACCACTCGCAGACTGCGGTTCCTGGGGAAAGATTCGATGTGGTCATCGAAATGGTTTGGTTGGGTACTGTCATCTCTCGGCGCAATTCCAGTGACGCGAGGCACTGCAGACCGAGAAGCGATGAAGCGAGCTGTTACTGTCCTTGAAGCCGGTGAACCTTTAGTGCTGTATCCAGAGGGAGAGCGTAAGTCTGGCCCGGTCGTTCAGCCGATGTTTGACGGCGCTGTATATATCGCGCTGAAAGCAGGCGTTCCGATTATTCCTGTGGGAATCGGCGGCTCGGAGCGAGTGATGCCAAAGTCGGCCAAATTCATCTACCCGCGCAAAGTCCGCGTGGTGATTGGAGAGGCGCTGCACCCGAATGTTCCCGTTGGTGAGGGTAGCCGTGTCCCTAGAAGTGCGATCGCTGCGCAAAGCGCAGCGCTACATGCAGAACTTCAGCGGCTGTTCGACATGTCGATGGTAGGGGTGGGCTGGTCGTACCCGCCGGAGTCAGGTCACGACCAGAATGCAACGAACGACTGAGCGAGCGTGACCGGGTCGTCAACCCCGCAGAGTTCGCGCGCCGAATGCATTGAGAGTTGTGGAACTCCGACGTCGATGGTGTCGATTCCGAGGCGGGTTGCTGTGATCGGCCCGATCGTCGACCCACACGGGATGTTGTTCTTCGAGGAGAACACTTGGGTGGGAAGGCCTGCCTGTTCGCAGATGGCTGCGTATCGCTGAGCGGTCGTTGATGACGTCGCGTAGCGCTGATTGACGTTGAGTTTGATGGCGGGTCCTTTATTGACCTGTGGGGCGTGTCCATGGTCGTGTCGGTCTGGGTAATTCGGGTGAAGCGCGTGCGCGTTGTCGGCCGAAATACACATCGATCGGCTGAGCGCCCGGGCGAGGTCAGCACTGGAGCCACCTCGAGCAGCAACGATTCGGGTGAGCACCTGTTCGAGTGTCGGCCCTCCCGCTCCGGTGGTGCTCGCTGACCCGACTTCTTCATGATCATTCAGCACGATCATTTGCAATTGGTCGGTATGGGTAGTGGCTGAAAGTGCCGCAACCGCAGCCCAGCAAGAGACGAGATTGTCGAGTCGGCCCGATGCGAGCAGTTCACGTGCCGAGCCGAGACGCGCCGCTGGCTGGGTGTCGAAGAGCGAGATATCCCACCATGCAATTGACTCAAAACCCGAGAGGCGCTGTAAATGTTCAACAACCGACTCTCCCACTTGGTCGACGCTCCAAATCGGCATTAGGTGGGTCTGAGGGTCAAGCCGAAGCCCCTCGTTGACGCCGCGATCGAGATGAATCGCAAGTTGTGGGATACGTGCGATCGCATCGGTTCGCACGAGGGTGGTCTCGCCAGCATTGTTGACAACTCGTCCGGCGAGACCCAGGTCGCGATCGAGCCAAGAGTTGTTGAGAATCCCTCCGTAGACCTCAACGGCGAGTTGGTGCCATCCGAAGTGCTGAACGTCAGGGTTCGGTTTGAGTTTGAAACATGGTGAATCGGTGTGGGCACCAACGAGCAGCATGTCGGGTGCGGGAGCCAGCGTCGTTGGCGCTTTCCAAGCGATGAGTGCGCCGTCGCGGCGAACGAATCGGAACCCATCAACCGATGAGCTGTCCCATTCGTCTGCAAGCGACAGCTCAGATGCGCCGGCGGCGGTGAGCCGTGCCGAGCATTCGGCAACCGCATGAAATGGTGACGGCGACGCGTCGAGCAGGCTCATGCAGTCCTCAATGGCGAACGTGTGTGAAGTAGGTGTCATCAGAGTTGGAAATCCTCGTGCGAAAAACGTGAATGGCCGAGAGGTGCTACTGCGCACCTGGTTGGTGAGCGAAGTCTATGTGCGGTTGATGAATAGGCTTCTAGTGAGCTGTTCGAGCGCTTACATCTGCGGCTGATCGGGGAGCGGCTCGTAGTGCCATGGGGCTCCGTCGTAGGGTTTTGTGCGTGGGCGGGCGAGACGACCTTCAGTGGCAAGTCGGCGATGTCACGATTCGTCGGGTAGAGGCGAGAGTGACGGCTGTTCCCCATGGTTCGATATGCAGCGGAATCACCCCTGAAGTTGTTGACGAATACCGCCCGTGGATCAACCCCTTCGTTGCCGACGATGGCCGAATGTTGTTGTCGATTCACTCGTTTGTCATCATCGACGGCTCAACGACAGTGGTGGTCGATACGTGCGTGGGCGCCCATGGCGACCGACCGTTGCCGCAAGACCCTCAATTTCTCGAACGGCTAGAAGAGTCGATTGAGGGCGGGCTCTCGGCCGTTGATGTCGTGGTCTGCACCCATCTGCATTTTGATCATGTCGGGTGGAATACACGACGTGATCATGACACCGGTGAACTCGTGCCGACATTTCCCTGTGCGAAGTACGTCGTGAGTGAGGTGGAGTTTGAGACGTTCTCCGATCATGACCATGTTGGCATCGCTGACGTTTCTGTCGAACCGTTGGTGAGCGCCGGGTGTCTCACGCCGGTTGCATCCGATCACCGCATCACTGAACACATTGCATTGCTCTCGACGGAAGGTCATTCGCCTGGACACGTGTCAGTTGAGATCGTCTCGAACGGCGCGCGGGCATTGATCACCGGCGACATGGTGCACACCCCGATCCAGTTCCTTCGCCCAGAGATCTCCGCCGATCGGTTCGACTTCAACGTTGAGCACGCAATTTCAACCCGCCGAACGATCATCGATCGTGTCGCTGATGGAACGACGCTCGTTCTAGGGACACATTTCCCGCCTCCGACTGCGGGGCATGTGTTTCGATCCGCCGACGGCAACATCACCTACTTTCCACACCTTGAATCTGAGAGGTCCCTATGACATCTGCCCTTGTCCTTCGAAACGATGCCGATGGTGTCGCAACATTGACCCTTAATCGGCCCGACAAACTCAATGCGCTCAACCCGTCGGTATTTGTCGAGTTACGCCAACATCTCGACGAGATTGCCGAAGATGGTTCGGTCAAGTGCGTGGTATTGACGGGGTCGGGACGAGCGTTTTGCGCCGGTCATGACCTTGAAGCGATAGCGAGCCACGAGAGAGCTCCGAGCAAACATTTTGAGCCGGAGACCGTTGACGCTCTCGAACGTCTGCCGCAACCAACGATCGCGCAGTTGCATGGACACTGTTATACGGGTGGCCTCGAACTTGCGCTCGCCTGTGATCTTCTCATTGCCGATGAGACCGCTCGGCTGGGCGATACTCACGGACAATGGGGGCTCGTGCCAATTTGGGGGATGTCTATTCGCCTGCCGGAACGAGTCGGTGTCTCAACTGCAAAGGAGTTGATGTTCACGAGCCGACGAATTAGTGGTCGCGAGGCCGCTGAGATCGGTCTTGTTGATCGTTGCGTGCCCGAGGGTGAGCTCTCCGATGCGGTCACTGCGCTCGCCGCCGAGATCGTCGCAAACTCGGCGGGAACGAACCGCATTGTCAAGCGTCTCATCTCCGATCGCTTTGAGGGTTCTCGCAACGCAGCGCTACTCAATGAGCGTGAGATGCCTCATGGGCGACCCGACGATATGGCAGAACGAATGCGCAGTGGTGGGCGATGAGCGTTGCAGCCGATCCAACAGCAGAGGTGCAGAATTTCCCGGGTCGTGATGACCTCGAGAAGTTGCTGTTCTCGATGTTGCCGTCGGGTTGGTGGGAAGCGGTCCAGTCCTCTGATGAGGCAACACTTCAACAATTGAAGTCTGGGCTTCACAACCCTGACATTGTCGCTCAACTCGGATCAGCTGGTTGGGTGGCTCCCCACTACGACGTCGAGCATGGTGGAAGAGGTCTCTCCCGTGACGATGCTCGCTCAGCGCTCACACTGCTCGCAGCGTGGGAAGTTCCGCATGTGCCTCGCGGTTCGGGGCTCCCGCTCGCCGCCCCAACGATTCAACACTGGTCAAGCGATGAGACAAAGCGCCGGCTGCTTCCGCCGTTGCTCACAGGAACGGAACGCTGGTGCCAGTTGTTTTCTGAGCCCGGGGCCGGGTCAGACATGGCGTCGCTAGCGACGACAGCGGTGAGAGACGGAGACGAGTGGGTGGTCAATGGCCAGAAAGTATGGACCACCTTCGGGCACGAAGCTGAGCGGGCAATGCTCATTGCTCGCACCGATCCGGCGGCTCCAAAGCATGCCGGCATCACCTACTTCGGTCTCGATATGCGTGCTCAGGGAGTTGAGGTCAGGCAGTTGGTAAATATCGCTGGCCAAGTTGAATTCAACGAGGTCTTTCTCACCGATGTTCGTGTGTCAGATTGCGATCGCATTTCGCCGGTAGGCGATGGATGGAAGGCGGCGATGACAACGCTCGGTGCGGAGCGGCATGCGCTGTCGGGGGTTCGGAAGAAGCGAAAGTCGAGCGACGAGATTCTCGGTGGGAAACCGTTTGCTGAGGTGCTACAGATGGCTCAGCAGCGAGAGCTGACGGGCGATGACAGGGTTCGTCAGGTACTGACGGCAGCGTTTACCGCCGACCGCATATTGGCGTGGACAGCGCAGAGGGCTCGTGATCGAGCTCGGTCGGGCCAGCCGGTTGGACCAGAAGGTTCGATCACCAAGATCGCAAAAGCGATGACAAACCAGCGTCTGCAAGAGATCGCAATGGGGCTGCTAGGCGCCGATGCCATTGCCTGGGATGCTGCTGACGTTGAAGCCAACGAGTGGATTATCCAGTTTCTTCGCACACGTGCAAACTCGATCGAAGGTGGCACGAGTGAAATTCAACGCAACATCGTTGGTGAACGGGTTCTCGGATTACCCCGAGAACCTGACCCCTACCACGGTGCTGCGTGGCGAGACGTGCCTCGAAACTGACCGCCGTGGAAGATTATGGGGCGGTGTGTTGGGCCCTCGAAGTTAGGCGGCCACTCATTGACACGATCACCAAAGACTTGTTGCCGTGCATGCGTTTGAGCGTTCTGCCACACTAGGAAGCGAATGGTGAGTCGGCGAACAAAAATTGTGGCCACGATCGGGCCTGCGAGTGATTCAGTGTCAGCGATCTCCGATCTCTTGTACGCCGGCGTTGACGTCTTTCGCATCAATTTGTCTCATGGGGAGATAGAGGGAAATCTCGATCGGCTTCGACGTGTGCGCGAGGCCTCAAAGGTGACCGGTCATGAGGTCGCAGTTCTTGCTGATCTGCCTGGTCCAAAAATTCGGGTATGTCCATTTCCCGAGGGCGGTGTCGAGATGATGCCAGGTGCCGAAGTCACGCTGAGCGAGGCCGAGCGCCCAAGTTCAGGCGATGAGATCTGTGTGAACGTTGCCGGGCTGTTCACTGGTCTCGCTGAAGATGATCAGGTAGTTCTCGGTGACGGCAACATCATGTTGAGGGTTACCTCGGCCGGCGGTCAGTCGGTGATCGCGCAGGTGGTGACCGGCGGTCGCGTACAAGGAGCTCCTGGGGTTCATGTGCCTTCGGAACGTTTGTCGGCGTCAACTCCAACACCCGATGACTTGCTCTTTGCCGAGCAGATGGCAGCAGCCGGGGTCGAGTTCATCGCCGTGTCGTTCGTTCGAACTGCGCGTGATATCGATGAGGTTCGCAAGGTGGTGGGTGACCGGGCCCAACTCATTGCGAAAATTGAGACGAGTGCTGCGCTTGCTGCTCTCACCGACATTGTGTCGGCCTCTGATGGGGTGATGGTGGCACGTGGTGATCTCGGTATCGACTGCCCGCTTGAAGAGGTTCCACATCTTCAAAAGATGATCATTCGTGAGTGCGTTGAGCGGGGTGTTCCGGTGATCACGGCGACCCAGATGCTTGAGTCGATGGTTTCTGCTGCAGTGCCAACTCGGGCGGAGGCAAGCGACGTCGCAAATGCAGTCTTTGATGGAACCGATGCGGTCATGTTGTCGGGAGAGACTGCTGTTGGCCATCACCCGGTCATCGTTGTTGAAACGATGTCGAAAATTGCGGCCCGCGCCGAGCGGCAAGCGAGTTACCGCGGCTGGGCAGCTCGACTTGGTCGGCACCAGCGTGGCAACTGGAACTCTGTCGAAGATCGGATCACCGCTGCACTTGGAAACGCGGCGAGTCAAGCGGCGCGAGATATCGGCGCGACGGCAATCCTGTGCTGCACCCAGTCGGGTCGAACCGCTCGGGCAATGGCGAGGTTCAGACCTGAAGCCACCCTCATCGGATTGTCGCCCGATGAGACGGTTGTGCGTGCGCTGCGACTGTCATGGGGTGTTGACCCGATGCCGGTCGATGTGTACGAGTCGACCGA
The DNA here is from genome assembly GCA_937897105.1 of uncultured Acidimicrobiaceae bacterium. Taxonomy (GTDB): domain Bacteria; phylum Actinomycetota; class Acidimicrobiia; order Acidimicrobiales; family Ilumatobacteraceae; genus Casp-actino5. The sequence continues at coordinate 25,028 of CALCBR010000126.1, forward strand.
TGAAATGGTGTGGTACGCCGTGGAAAAAGCGGTGCAACAAGGCCGAATTCGTCATGGAGACACAGTGCTTGTGCTTGCAGGTGCCCCAGGAAGCAACTCATCTGCGGCAGCCGATGTGTTGCGGGTGGTGCAAGTCGCATGATGAGCGCTCGAGGCGTGTGGTTCGCCCGCACAGGGGTTGAAGGCGGCCCTCAGATGGTGATGGTGCACGGCTCGCTCGACCGTTCAACCGGGCTCAGCCGGCTTGCCCGTCGTTTTGATGACCGCTACGACATTTTGCGTTTCGACCGCCGAGGCTATGGAAAGTCGGGCGAGCATGAGGGTCCGTTCACCGTTGCGGCAAATGTTGACGACCTCGTCGATCTCGTCGAGCAAGAATTTCCGACCGGCCCGATTGTGCTCGTGAGCCATAGTTTTGGGGGCAACGTTGTTCTTGCTGCATCAAGTCGTCTTGGGCGTCGAGTAACGCACATCGCCACGTATGAGATGCCGATGTCGTGGCAGCCGTGGTGGGCAGGAAACTCATCGAAAGGTTTTCCTGAGCAGAATCCTGAAGATTCCGCCGAGGCGTTTATGAGGCGCCTTGTCGGAAACAAGGTGTGGGAGCGTCTTCCCGAGCGGACGAGAACCGCTCGTCGTTCAGAGGGCCGAGTGCTGGTCGGCGAACTACGTGACTTGCGCAGTGGTCCGCCTTGGCAGCCCGACGAGGTTGTTTCCCCAGTGCTCGCAATGTCGGGCTCGCGTGCCGCTGACCATCACCGTCGCGCCGTCCAATTTCTTGAAGAAACATTGCCAGATTGCCGGTCACTTGAAATTGAAGGTGCGGGGCATGGCGGGCCGAACTCGCACCCTCAGGAGGTTGCGGCGGCAATTCAGGCGTTTATTGACCAACCGGTCGACGTCGGTCAGCAATAAGCGCGGCTGCGGCTGCGCAAAGAGCAGCGGCACTAACGGTCGCCGAGCCGAGTATCCCGAAACGCTCGTAACACTGCCCTGAAATGACGATAAGGCTGGCTCTGGTGATCGTCGCAATTGCGTTTCCGACCGCGATTGCGGTTCCTCGAGCTTGGGGAGCGGCTTCACTCATGAGGGAAAGTGACGAGACAAACCCGTATTCGAAACCGATGACGAGCACGATGAGGCCGATGAGAGCGATGATCACCGAATCGTTCGAGAGCGCGATGACGACGAGTCCGAGTCCGAGGAGAAGGCCGCCGATTCCGACCGATCGCCTGATTCCAATTCGGTCAGCGACGACCGCAACAGCTGATGACGATGCGAGTTCAGCGGCGCCTATTCCGGTTGCGATGGCGCCAAGTCCGGCCACGCTGAGCCCGTAATCATCTGACAGCCAGGCACCCATCACCACGAAAATGCTCATTCCGGCACCGGCTACTGCGGCAGATGCGATAAGGGGCGGCCAGGCGCTTCGGGGCAGGCCACCAAATAGTGAAGTCTTCGTCGTTGTTCCCGCAATTTGCGGAGCGGGCATTGATCGAAATATCGCTACGGCGGCGAGTCCGTTGAGAAGAGCGAGCGCAACGTAGGCGGCTCGCCATCCATATCGATCGATGAGGAACGCGAGAATTGGCGCTCCGAGAAGAAGGGAGAGCGCCCACGATGTCTCGAATGTTCCGATCGCTCGCCCACGTGATGAATACGAGACTCGCTCGCCGATGTAGGCAATGCCGGCAACGGTGAGATTGCTCACCCCGACAAGGAGCAACACCATCGCAATACTGAATGTTGCGATAGATCCGCCCAGAGCAATTACTGATGATGCGGTGACCAGCAACAGCGATCCAACGAAGATGAGGCGATGGCGGCCGCGATCGAGCGTTCTCCCGACGAGGGTCGTCGAAAGTCCGCCGAGTTCGGCAAGACCGAGAATGCCGGTGAGGGTTCCTGTCGTTGTTGAAAACGCTCGCTCAAGGGTTGGCAAAAAAGCGGTGATCCACCGGAGTGCCAAATTTGATATCGATTTGGATGCGGTGAGGGTGGCGAGTTCGCGACGGTCGCTGCGTGTATCGCTGTTGAGGGTCGGGGAGTTGTCTGGCTCTTGCACTTAGTTGTCGATCGTCACGGGGAGTTCAACGTCAAAGCCTACAAATGAGCATGTCGCTGTCTGCTGGTCTGATGCAGCGATGGCAACAGTGATGTCGTCGACGCATTGGTCGAGTGAGGTTCGTTGGGAGTACATGAACACTGCGAGCCCACCGAGTATCACAACAAAAATGACCTTTTGGATGATGGTCTTCATCAGCCACGCGCTCAGCACGCCCAAGGCGACGAAGGCCACGATGACGATCGTTCCGATCGTTTTTGCGTCATTGGTGTCAAGAGCGAAAGGAATCGCGTCCATGTAGTCACGTTACGGCACTTGCGCTCTACCTTTGTGGCATGGCAGATGATCCCGCAATGCAACCAATTGGACTTTCAACTCAACCACCGTCAACCGTGATTCCCCCGGCGGCACCTGAAGTGCGTCATGAGCTTGCTCAGGCTCTTGCGGCACCTTCAGAGTTGCGGGTAGCCGAAGTGTCATTGTTTGTCGCTCGCCACCCCCGTGACCTGCACGGGTGGGCTGCTCTGACCGAGTGCGTGGGTGAGCAGATGTGGAAATATTCTGCGGCACGCGTCGGATATCACCGTGGCCTTGACGCGCTCCGAGCAAACGGATGGCGCGGTTCTGGCTATGTGAGTTGGGCCGAAGAATCGAATCAGGGTTTTCTTCGGTGTTTGCTTGCGTTGCAGAACGTCGCAGCAGAGATCGGCGAGGCCGACGAAGCTGAGCGTTGCGCATTGTTCTTGTTGCAGCTTGATCCGAAGGGTGTGCCCGCAGAGTTTGGTGCTATTGCGTCGTGACAGTTGACCTTGGGAACTGTGTGTCGGCAGTTCTTGTTGGTGGCGCATCGAGCCGAATGGGTTCCGATAAGGCGCTCATTGACCTTGACGGCGTTGCGCTCGGTCGGAGAGTCGCTGAAGCCTTAGGCGCTAACGATGGCCGAACGGTTCTCGCTTGCGGTGGGAGTGCCGAGGTTGCTCACTCGCTGGGTCTTGAACATTTGCCAGATGAAGCTCCTGGGTCTGGGCCTTTGCTTGCAGTCGCAACGGTCCTCCGGGCATTTCCTGGCTCAGATGCGATTATTGCGGCGTGTGATTTCGCTGGTCTTGATAGGGCGACGGTGCTGTTGTTTGAGCAGTGGTTTTCAGATGAGCCGCATGACGTTGTAGTCGCCTCGGCCGAGCGTCGACAACCGCTTCTTGCAAGGTGGAGACAGTCTGCGCTACCGATCATTGACCAGGTAGTCAGCGCCGGTGAGCGGTCGATGCATGGTGCCTTAGCGCAACTACGGGTGGCAGAGCTTCGCGTTGATGCTGCGGTGATGGCGAATCTCAATACACCACAGGATCTTGAACGTTGGCGCCGGTCTCGCACTCAGCGGTAACTCAAAACTGTTCTCGCTAGCCTTCCGATCGATGATTGCTGAAATTTCAACCGCTGAACTGCGAGAGGCGCTAGCTCAAGGTGCTCGACTCATTGATGTGCGTGAGGCAGACGAGTATGCCGAAGCTCATATCTCAGGCGCTGAGCTCATGCCGCTGTCGACCTTGCCGACGAGTATCGCCTCGGTCGGCTCGGGGCCCGTGTACGTCATTTGTAAGTCAGGTGGTCGCAGCGCAATGGCATGCGAGTTGATGGCGTCGGTAGGTATCGAGGCGACCAATGTGAGCGGTGGAATGATGTCGTGGCTCCACGAGGGTTTTGAGGCGGAATTCGGGCAGTGAGCAACGGTTCCGATGTCGAGTTCACCTGGGTTGACTCAACATCGTCGTTTCAGCGCATCGTTGAAGAGTTGCTCACCTGCGATCGATACGCAATCGACACCGAGTTTCATCGTGAGCGCACCTATTTCCCGGCGTTAGCACTCGTTCAGTTGGGTTGGGGAGACGGAAATATCGTGCTCGTCGATCCGACGTCGGTTGATCTTGCTCCCTTGCGGCAGTTGTTCGAATCTGATGTGGAAGCGGTTTTTCATGCCGCTCAACAAGACCTCGATGTTCTCACTCACGCGGTAGGTGCAATTCCAAGAACGCTGTTTGACACTCAAATTGCGGGCGGGTTCGTCGGATACGGCACACCCTCTCTTGCGTCGCTGGTGAATTCAGAACTCAAAATCTCTCTTGCGAAAGGTGATCGACTCACCGACTGGTTGCGTCGACCGTTGACCGACGCGCAGCAACGGTATGCCGCGATTGATGTGGCGTATCTCATTGAGATTCAGAGTCGGTTGATGACCAAGTTGGAGGCGGCGGGGCGTGCCGAGTGGGTGCTAGAGGCCTGTGATGAGCTTCGTCAAAAAGGTCAATCTCCAGTACAGCCGCAGGATGCGTGGTTGCGCCTCAAAGACGCTCGTGGGTTGAAAGGTAAGGGGCGCGGTGTTGCTCAGTCGGTTGCTGAGTGGCGCGAACGTCGAGCGATGAAACTTGATCTCCCGGTGCGTCAGGTGCTTCCTGATCTCGCGATTCTTGGAATCGCCCAGCGGCAACCGAAGAACGATGCCGAGTTACTGCAGGCACGCGGCGTTGATGGCCGTGTGCAGCGAGGAGCCGTTGCATCAGAAATTTTGGCGGCGGTTCAACATGGCCTATCGGGTCCGCCCCCGGAGGTGCCGACCGGTGGCGATGACATTGAGCGTGATCTCAGACCTGCGGTGACCCTCATTTCGGCGTGGGTGTCGCAGGTCGCCAAAACAGAGGGCGTTGACACGGCGATGCTCGCAACCCGTGCCGATCTCATTTCGCTGTTGTCGGGCGACCCGAATGCGAGGTTGGCGTCTGGGTGGAGAGCTGAATTGCTCGGCGACGACATTCGTGCACTTGTGACTGGAATGGCCTCTCTGACGTTTGTTCCGTCCGAGCAATCTCGTCCAGCTGGTCTGCGTCTCTTGCGCTCCGATCAGATACAGTAGGAGGTCGCAGCGGTTCGCCCTGCTCGTATCCGTATCACGACTGACTTGGGAGCCCTACTGTGAAGAAGGGTCGACATCGTCGCTTTGAAGAAGCGCGAAAATTGAAGCAGGCTGGCCCTGGAGCCTTTGATCTGGGTTTTGGTGACCGCACCCGTTCTGACTCTGATGAGGACGACGAATATGCGGCACTCGCTGAGAAATATGGCGTCACGTTTGACGACGATGACGACGAAGAGCTCTGACGTCGTCGGCTAGCGCTGCTTCGCTCGGATCACAGGGTGAGGTAGTGGAGTCCACTTCGGTCGCTCAAGTTCATCTACTAGGAGCTTGTAGATGTCGTCGCCGATGAGTTCGACGATTTCATCACGTAGCGATTGGTAGACCGGCTGAGCGTTTGAGAATGCCTCTGGCGCTTCGGTGCACCACCAGTGAAATTCAGCTCCTCCGTCGCCCCAGTCTCGGCGTTTCCATTCGCGTAGTTGTGACACAACGTGACCGGTTTCGTCGGTTGCATGCTCGAGTCGCATCGGAACTTGCCAGCAGACATTCGGTTTCCAGTCGAGCGGTCGAGCACCGGCCTCGAGAGCGGCGATGTGAAGGGCGCAGCCCGTGCCACCTTTGAAGCCTGGTCGGTTCAAAAAGATGCACGCGTCGTCGACAAGTCGCGTGGTCGTGACCGGGTCTCCATCGCTGTCAGGTTCGCCTGAATCGAGAAAGCCCTTCGCTACTGCAGTGTCGTAGAACTGCATATGTCGGGGCTTAACGTTGATGAAGGCCTTCACCACAGTTTGGACATCATCGTCATCGACAAAGTGGGCACCGTAACTGCAGCAGCCTTGCATCATGTCGGTTGCATCAGCGTCAAGTACTCCTTGACAGCCTTCACCGAAAATGCAGCGGTGGTTTGACATCAAATAGGTCGCATCGAATGTCCAGGTCCGGTCTTCGGTGGGGTCTGTGAAGGAAATCCACTCGTGCACATCGCTGGCGGCTTTCCGCCTTTTTGCAACAGAGCCTGATGACTTTCCCGATGAACCTTTCTTTGCCACAGGCACCACCGTACCGGCCTCGGTAGGATCTACAGCCGTATGAGTAGTGCACATCATCAGTCCGGCTTGTCCTCGGGTTCATCTATGTCGGCTGATGCCCTGCGGCAATCATTCCTTGACTTCTTCGCAGAAAAAGATCACACGGTGGTGCCTTCGGCGAGCCTCATTCCGCACGACCCTTCAGTGATGTTCACCGTTGCAGGAATGGTGCCGTTTAAGCCCTACTTCGTTGGCGACGAAGCTCCTCCGTATCTTCGGGCTGCGAGTTCTCAGAAATGTGCCCGAGCGGGCGGTAAGCACAATGACCTCGACGATGTCGGTCGAACAAAGCGTCACCTCGTGTTCTTTGAAATGCTCGGCAACTTCTCGTTTGGTGACTACTTCAAAGAAGAAATCATTCCGTGGAGTTGGGAACTCGTCACTGAACGCTGGGGTTTTGACGGAGACCGCCTGTGGATCACCGTTCACGAATCAGATGATGAAGCCGAAGCCCTGTGGCATGAGGGTGTCGGTGTGCCGATGGATCGCATCCAACGTCTTGGTGACAAAGACAACTTTTGGCAGATGGGCGATACCGGACCGTGCGGACCATGTAGTGAGATTCACATCGACCGAGGTCCGGCATTTGGCCCCGATGGTGGCCCGCTACATGACCCTGCTGGTGACCGTTTCATGGAGTTCTGGAACCTCGTCTTCATGCAGTTTGACCAGTCGGCCGACGGGTCACGAGTTTTGTTGCCAAAGCCATCGGTTGACACCGGTGCAGGTCTCGAGCGAATTCTTGCGTTGTTGCAAGGTGTCGACTCGGTGTGGGAAACCGATCTCATGCAGCCGCTGCTCGACACGGCATGTTCGTTGACCGGAAAGACGTATCGGCCGGGTGATTACGACGATCGTGACTCATTTGCGATGCGTGTCCTCGCTGAGCATGCCCGTTCCGCAACGATGCTGGTGAGCGACGGAGTGTTCCCGTCAAATGAGGGCCGTGGTTACGTTCTTCGTCGAATTCTTCGCCGAGCCGTTCGTTATGCGTTCATGCTCGGTACCGATCGGCTGGTGATGCCGACCCTCGTGTCATCGGCGGTCGATGTGATGGGAGCCGCATACCCAGACGTCGTGAAGAACCGTGACTTTATCGAAGGCGTCATGGAGAAAGAAGAAGAGCGATTCCGGCACACACTCAAGACCGGTCTTGGCATCCTCGACGGTGAACTTGACCGGGGTGAGCAACTGTCGGGTTCGACTGCGTTCCTGCTGCATGACACCTACGGCTTTCCGCTTGAACTCACCGAAGAAATCGCTGCTGAACGGTCGATCGACGTTGACCTCGAAGGGTTCGAGGTTGAGATGAAAGCACAGCGCGAACGGGCAAAAGCGGCTCGTCGCGACGGAAGTGCTGATGAGAGCCGTGTCGACCTATACCGCGAAGTGCTTGATCAATTCGGGGTCACCGAGTTCGTTGGCTACACCGACGATGTCAGTGAGTCTCGTGTCGTCGCGGTAATTCCCACCGTCGACGAAAATGGCGAGGAGGCTGTTGAACTGTTCCTCGACCGGACCCCGTTTTATGCCGAGGCGGGTGGCCAGATTGGCGACACCGGAACGATTACTGGTTTGGCCGGCAGCGCCGAAGTTCTGGATACGACGTTTGCCTTGCCGAATCTGCGACGACATCTCGCCAAGGTCACCTCCGGATCATTCGAATTGGGAGCCAAGGTCACAGCGACCATCGATGTTGAGCGCCGCTCAGCAATCCGACGAAATCACACCGGAACCCATGTGCTCCACTGGGCTCTTCGACATGTGCTTGGTGATCACGTGAAGCAGGCGGGCTCTCACGTTGGCCCAGATCGTCTCAGATTTGACTTCTCACATTACGCAGCAGTCTCCGATGAGGAAATTGCTGAGATCGAACGACTTGCCAACATCGAGACGCTGGAGAATTCGCCTGTCCGAGCGTTTGAAACAACGAAAGATGAAGCGGAGTCTCTCGGAGCGATCGCATTTTTTGGCGACAAGTACGGCGACATCGTGCGAGTGCTCGAAGCTGGAAAGTCGACCGAGCTTTGCGGAGGCACACACGTCCGAGCGACCGGTGACATCGGCACCATCAAAATTGTCGGCGAGTCATCGATCGGGTCGAACTTGCGTCGCATTGAGGCAATCACCGGAGCGTCAAGTGTTGCGCTGTTGCAGCGTGACGAGGCCACGCTCTCCGCCGTCGCCGGACTCGTCGGCTCAACAACGAGCGATGTGGTTGAGGGCGTGCAGCGCCGCCTTGACGAAATCAAGTCGCTACAAGACGAATTGAAAGCAATGCGACTGCAGATTGCTGTTGGGCGCGCGTCAGAACTGATCGCCACCGGGGTTGACGGCATTGTCGTTGCGCGAGTTGACGGTCTTGCATCTGGAGACCTTCGTGAATTAGCGATTGCCGTCCGTCAAGGTGAGGGTGTGCGACGGTGCGTTCTTATCGGCGAGACAAATACCGGTGGGGTCGGGCTTGCGTCTGCCGTGAAGTCCGATGAAGGTGTCGAGGCATCTGCTCTTCTCAAAGATGCTGCGAAGGCTGCCGGTGGCGGCGGTGGTGGCAAAGGCGACGTCGCAACGGCCGGCGGAAAAAACGTTGCCGCAATCGATGAAGCTCTCGAAATTGCCCGGGCGGCTGCGACAAGCCTGTGACCTCTGCTCATCTCGGCGGACGCGTCATCGGGATTGACCCCGGCTCGCGTCGATTCGGCATCGCAGTTGGCGTTTCGGGTGTCGCATCACCGCTCACTGTCGTGCAACGTGAGAAGAGTCTTGAGCTCACCGTAGAGCGTCTTGCGAAACTTATTTCTGAAGAGGAAGCCACGGCTGTTGTTGTTGGTCTTCCTCTTCACCTTGACGGCTCAGAAGGGTCATCGTCAAAGGCTGCCCGGAAGTTCGCTCGCACACTGGCTAATTTCGTATCTGTGCCGGTGATGTTGCATGACGAGCGCCTGACAACCGTGACCGCCGATCGGGCAATGCTCGACGCGGGGCTGCGCGCCGAAGAACGCCGCCGGCATGTCGACAAGATCGCAGCAGCGATCATGTTGCAATCCTGGATTGATGCCGGAGCTACTGGCGATGCGATCTGATCTGCTCTCCGACGATCAACGGGCGAGAAATCGTTGGGATGACGATGAGTGGGATTTCCCTGACGAGGTTCCACATGTTGATCGGGCACCGGGCCGAGGAGACCGCGTCCGCTGGTTGGTGTGGGGGGTGCTTTGGCTTGTAGTCGCCGGAGTTCTCGCAGTTGGCTCGGCGGGCTGGTGGCTGATGCAACGGGTCACCGAGCAAGAAATAGTTGGTGAACCGGTGACATTTACTGTCAGTGGTGAAGATGATGTCGACGCCATCGGGGCTCGGCTTGAAGCATCGGGCATCATCTCCGATGCTGGGGTGTTCTCGTGGTACGTCGAACAGAAAGGCGGTCTTGAGCCCGAAGCTGGTTTGTATCGACTTGTTCCTGGATCTCATTTAGGCGACGTTCTCGGGGTGCTTCGCACATCGCCGAGCGAGACCTATCGCCGAGTGACGTTCCCGGAGGGGTTCACCGTTCAACAGATCGCAACTCGTCTCGAAGAAGAGATCGACAATTTGTCGGCTGATTCGTTTCTTGAGATAGCCGGAGACCCGACCCGCAGAGTGCCGTGGAGACCCGCCGACACCTCGAGCCTGGAGGGGTTGTTATTCCCCGACACCTACCAGGTATCAAACGCAGACAACGAGGGTCAGGTCATTGAGAGAATGATCGAATTAATGGAGCGGGTTGCGTCCCAAGAAGAACTTGAGCTCCGGTCGAGCGCTCTCGGGGTGAGCCCGTACGAAGCGCTCATCGTGGCGTCAATGATTGAACGAGAAGCCAAAGTTGACGGTGACCGCGCATTGATCGCTCGTGTCATTTACAACCGACTCGAACTTGGTATGAATCTTGAGATCGACGCAACGCTCTATTACGACTCGCCTCCCGACACTCCATTTGCGGTACTGAGGGCGAAAGACTCTCCCTACAACACCTATCTGTACGGCGGGTTGCCTCCGACGCCGATAGCGAACCCTGGTCGAGCATCGATTCGTGCCGCGCTTAATCCATCCCCCAACCCCTCATCGGGAAATGCACTCTGCGCGGTCTTAGACGACCCGACCGTCGGTTGCAACTATCTCTATTACGTGCTCGCTGATGATGATGGCTCGCATGCGTTTGCGGTGACCTTCGACCAGCACTTGGCGAACATCGAGATTTCTCGAGCGAAAGGGCTACTCGATTGAGTGACGATGTAATGAGAGTGGCCATTGTCGGTGATCCCGTTGAGCATTCACTGTCGCCGGTCATGCAGAATGCTGCGTTCGCGTCCGGTGGCCTCAAGTGGGAGATGATTCGAGTTCGAGTTCCGGCTGGTGGGGGAGCAGATGTCATCAACCGTGTGCGGGCGGGGGATTTCGCTGGCCTTGCGGTCACCATGCCGTTGAAGGAAGAGGCGGCACGCTCGGTAGACGATCTCGATGCAGCATCAACGCGTCTGCGGTCGGTGAACACCGTCGTTCGAATTGATTCTGGGCTTGCTCGTGGGCTCAGCACCGACGGTGCTGGCTTCGTTAATTCCCTATCCGCGCAGGGCATTGCTCTCACCGGTGCTCGTGTGCATCTCCTCGGAGCGGGAGGTGCTGCCCGATCGATTGTTGCTGCGCTCGACGCAATCGACGGGTGCGAGGTCACGATTTCGAATCGAACCCATTCAGCGGCAGAAGCAGCGGCCGAACTCTCGGGCAGTGCTCAATCAGTTGTTGCTGAGAGCCTTCCCGATGCCGTCGCTGCGGCAAACATCATCGTGAACACGACATCGGTTGGCATGGGCTTAGATGCCGATGCGGGGCTTGTTCCGTTGCCGGTCGAACTCATCGCCTCGCACCATGTCGTTGCCGACATCGTCTACCACCCGCTCACTACCGCGCTGCTTTCTTCGGCGGCGATTCGTGGGGCGCAGACCGTTGACGGGCTCGGAATGCTTGTGCACCAGGCGGTCCTCCAATGTGAGGCGTGGACAGGCTTTACCCCAGATCCTGTAGCGATGCGATCAGCGGCAGAAGCAGAACTCGGCCGGCGCTCCGGGTAGCCTCAAGCCGTGCTCCGCTTGTTGACCGCCGGTGAATCTCATGGACAAGCTCTCGTTGTCGTGCTCGAGGGGCTGCCCGCAGGTCTCGAACTCACCGTTGAGGAAATCCAAGAGGAAATGGGACGTCGCCGGCTCGGTTATGGCCGAGGACCACGCCAGCGTTTTGAAGTTGATGAACTCACTCTCATCGGAGGTGTTCGTCACGGACGGACATTGGGTTCGCCGCTCGCCATCGAAATCAAGAACACCGAATGGTTCCGAAGCGACAAATGGCACGAGGAAATGTCGCCGGCACCGGGTGCGACCAAAGATGCATTAACGAAGGTTCGGCCCGGTCACGCCGACCTTGCAGGCATGCAAAAGTACGGGTTCGGTGACGCACGTGACGTTCTTGAACGTGCGTCCGCTCGTGAGACCGCCGCTCGAGTCGCTGCTGGGGCGGTCGCAAAGAAGTTGCTGTCACATATCGGTGTCGAGATCATGTCGCATGTCATTCAAATGGGATCGGCGCGTGCGTCACTTGATGCAGTGCCAACGATGAGTGACCTTGCAACAATCGATGAGTCGCCGGTTCGTTGTTTCGACCCGGCAAGTGCCGACGCAATGGTCGAACAGATCAAAGCCGCTGCGAAAGACGGCGACTCACTCGGTGGCGTGGTGGAAGTGCTCGCATTCGGTGCTCCGGTAGGTCTCGGTTCTCACGTCCATTGGGACCGCAAGATCGACGGCCTGTTGGCCCAAGCGCTGATGTCAATTCAAGCGGTGAAGGGCGTCGAGATCGGTGACGGTTTTGAGGTTGCCGGCCGGCGCGGCAGTGATGCCCATGACGCTATTCATTGGGATGCCGAGTCATCGTCATATCGTCGGCGTAGCTCTCTGGCCGGGGGTGTTGAAGGCGGCATCACTTCGGGTGAAGTTCTTGTTGCCCGTGCTGCGATGAAACCACTTGCGACGTTGAACGTCCCCACTCTTGAGACGGTCGACACCGCAACAAAAGAGGCATCGGTGTCATTCAAAGAACGTACTGACGTCACCGCTGTTCCTGCGATGGGCGTCGTTGCGGAGACCATGGTGGCGCTCGTGCTCGCCGACGAAGCTCAGCGCAAATTTGGTGGTGACTCTGTTGCCGAATTCGTGCGAAATGCTGAGGCAGCTGCGGAAGCAGTTGCTGAACAGATGGGCTGAGCGATGCAGCGAGTATCGGTATCGCTTGCCGGGGGCGCTGATGATCGCTCCTACGACGTTGTCGTCGGTCACGGGGTCATCGACCAACTCGACGAGATGTTGAGCGCGCTGGTGCCGACGCCGCGGCGGGTGGCATTGATCACTCAGCCGTCGATTGGCATCGAGGTTTCAACCTCGTTACCGCTCCATCGATTTGAGATTGGCATCGGTGAGCAGTTCAAGACGCTCGCCACCGTGCAAGAACTGTGTGAGGGCTTCGCCGAAGCGGGCCTTACCCGCGGAGACGTCGTCGTTGGTGTCGGTGGGGGAATGGTTACCGACGTTGCCGGGTTCGCTGCAGCGTCATACCACCGCGGGATCTCCGTGGTGCATGTTCCGACAACGTTGCTCGGCATGATCGATGCGGCAATCGGCGGAAAGACAGGAGTGAATCTGCCACAGGGAAAAAATCTGGTTGGAGCGTTTTGGCAGCCATCAGGCGTGCTGTGTGACCTCGACGCTCTTGCAACGTTGCCGGAGCGAGAAGTTCGTTGCGGCAATGGAGAGATGGCGAAGTATCACTTTTTGACGGGCGACGATCTTGCTGCGCTCGACCTTGAGGCTCGGGTTGCTCGCTGTGTGGAGATCAAAGCCGAAGTCGTCGCATCTGATGAGAGGGAGTCGGGGCGCCGTGCAATTCTCAACTACGGCCACACCCTTGCTCACGCACTTGAGATCGCGTCTGGCCACGACATTGCCCATGGTGAGGCAGTGTCGATTGGGTTGATATTTGCGGCGCGTCTTGCCCAACGACTTGGCCGTATCGATGCGGCCCGTGTCGACGAACATCTCGATGTCGTGGGAGATCTGTATGGCCTGAGAACTGAGATTCCGAAGGTGGGCTCGGCAGACGAACTTCTCGAGTTGATGTTTCGCGACAAGAAAGCGATTGACGGGCTTACCTTCGTGCTCGACGGACCAAATGGCGTCGAGCCGGTCGTCGGCGTCGACGCTGCCGTTGTCCGAGAAGCGTTAGATGAGGCACTGAACGGCTAATGCCCGATGGGCCGACGCCTGGACCGCGCGTCACATTACGCCGCTGGATGTCGAGTGATCTCGATGCGTTCGCTGACCTCAACGGCGACGCCAATGTGATGGCCACCATTGGCCCGGTGATGGATCGAGCGGAATCTGCCGCGTTCATACAACGCATTGATCGTCACTTTGCAGATCACGGTTTCGGATTGTGGTGCGTTGACGTGTCGGGGGAGGCAATCGGGTTCTGTGGGCTCATGGTGCCCTGGTTTCGAGAAGGCGTCGAGATCGGCTGGCGTCTGCGGTCAGCGTGGTGGGGGCACGGATATGCGAGTGAGGCAGCACGCCAAGTGCTGGCATATTCATTCGCATCAACCCCGAACGGCCTTGGGTTTGATGAGGTGATCTCATTCACTGCCGCAACGAATGAACGGTCACAGCGAGTCATGAAGGCAATCGGTATGACGCACGATGCCGAGGGTGATTTTGAGCATCCTGGAGTGCCCGAATCAAGCCCTCTTCGGCCTCATGTGCTGTACCGAATCGCTGCGGGGCGATACCGTTCTATGGCGTGAGTCTCATCCTGCTCCTCCACGGACCCAATCTCAACCTGCTCGGACAGCGCGAACCCGATGTCTACGGACACGACGCGCTCGCCGACCATGTGGCGCGTACGCGTGCAGTAGCGACCGAATTTGGTTGCGAAGTGGAAGATCTTCAGAGCAATCACGAAGGGGAACTCATCGAAGCAGTGCATGCGGCTCGAGGTCGATGCGATGCGATCATTATCAACCCGGGAGCCTTCACTCATTCATCGTGGGCTCTTCATGATGCACTTGCGGCGTACGACGGCGTCGTCGTTGAGGTGCACCTCTCAAACCCAGATGCTCGCGAGCCGTGGCGTCGTACAAGCGTGGTGGCTCCTGTTGCGACGGGCTCGATTTCAGGCTTCGGTGGCGTCGGCTACGAACTTGCAGTTCGGGCGGTGGCGGCAAAACTGCAATGACATTGCCAACAGTCGCTGGCCGCGCCGAACGCCTTCTCACCGCCCTCGACGAGCGAGGGCTCGACCAGATGATCGTCAGTGATCGAAGCAATATCAGGTGGCTGTCGGGGTTCACTGGTTCTGCTGGTGTGCTTGTGATATCGGCACGCGGTCATGTCCTGCTCACAGATGGTCGATACACCGATCAGGCTCGAGAGCAACTTGATCACGCCGGAGCACCTTCGATTGAGGTTCGAACCTGTCGAACATTGAGTGAGCAACGTCGTGTGCTCGCTGAAATTGTGTCGGGTCGAACCGTGGGTGCAGAAGCGACGGTGATGTCTCACGATGGGTGGGCCGCATGTTCGGCGGACAACGAACTTTCGCCGGTCGATGGGGTAGTCGGTCAGTTGCGTCGCGCAAAAGATGAAGCGGAGATTGCTTTGATCGCTCGCGCAGCAGAAATTGCCACAGAGGCATTGCAGTCCATCGGGCATCTACTCACACCCGGTCTCTCTGAGCGTGAGATACGTGACGAACTCGAATACAAGATGCGCAAACTTGGCGCTGACGGACCGAGTTACGAGACGATCGTGGCGTCAGGGCCAACAAATGCTGCGTTGCCGCATGCTCGGCCGACATCTCGCCAGTTGGCCGTCGGCGACACCGTGGTGATCGATGTCGGAGCGTTGGTCGACGGGTATCACTCTGACATGACGAGGTCGTTCGTGATCGGTGACCCCACCGACGAGCAGCAGCATTGGTATCAATTGGTGAGTGAGTCTCAGTTGGCGGGTCTGGCAGCGGTCGCAGCTGGAGTGAACGTGCGAGATATCGATCGCGCATGTCGAGCGGTCTTTGAAGGTGCAGACTGCGCTGACCTGTTCGTGCACGGCACCGGACACGGCGTCGGGCTCGACATTCACGAAGAACCATTTCTTGGCGCATCAGGTGACGTCGAACTCGTTGCTGGTGACGTGGTGACTGTCGAGCCTGGCCTCTATCGTGTCGGAACCGGCGGAATTCGGATCGAAGACCTTGTGGTCGTCACCCCCGAAGGCCATCGAAATCTGACTACCCACCCGAAGGACTCTCCATGCCCGCCATCACCACAAACGATCTGAAAACCGGAATCACTCTTGAGCTTGATAACGCTCTGTTTCAGGTGATTGAGTTCCAGCACGTCAAGCCTGGCAAAGGTGGAGCATTTGTTCGTACGAAACTGCGCAACGTTCGCACAGGCAATGTGTTCGACAAGACGTTTAATGCTGGTGTGCGCGTTGAGCAAGCCATCATTCGCCGTGAGGAAATGCAGTTTCTCTATCGCGATGGTGATGACTATGTCTTTATGAATAATGAGTCGTACGAGCAGATGAATGTGATGCCGGTTGCTCTTGGCGACGCAGCCGACTTCATCGTCGAAGGTATGACTGCCCAAGTTGCGTTTTACAACGATGAGATCATTTCTGTTGAGATTCCTGCATCGGTCGAATTGACGATTTCAGAGACGGAGCCGGGCGTTCAGGGTGACCGAGTATCGGGTGCGCGTAAGCCCGCCACATTAGAGACCGGCCGAGTTGTGCAAGTTCCGCTGTTTGTTGAGGTTGGTGACCGAGTGAAGGTCGATACTCGTAGCGGTGATTACATCACTCGGGTCTGAGAGATGATGAACGTCGACGAGCGGTCAGATGCGCGTGAGCGAGCGCTGCATCTGCTGTATGAGGCCCAGTCGAAAGGGATTTCGGTCGAAGAGGTCATTGGTGCTCAAGTGGTGGAGCCCGATGAACTCGTGCTCGTTCTCGCTCGCGGTGCCGAGTTGGCGTCGAGTCGTGCCGATGAATTGATTGAAGGCAAGTCACGGGGTTGGACGCTTCAACGGATGCCGGTTATCGATGTCGCCATTATGCGAATGGCATTATTCGAATTGTTAGAGCGTGCTGATGTGCCAACAGCGGTGGTGCTCGATGAGGCCGTCGATCTTGCGAAACGGTTTTCCACCGACGACAGCGGTCGGTTCGTCAATGGAGTGCTGGCAGCGATTGCCTCCGAGGTGCGAACCGGATGAAATTGTGGCTCCGGAGTCGTGATCCGGGCCTACTCGCTCTCTGCGGGATCATTGTTGCGTTCACCGTGTACTACGGATCGCTGACGCTTGACATCCACCACGGCCTCGGCACCGCTGCATATGACTCCGGGCTGTACGACCAGGGTGTGTGGTTGCTGTCGAGATTCCGATCACCATTTGTGACCACGATGGGTCGCAACTTGCTTGGTGATCACACATCATTCATTTTGTTGCTGTTGGTGCCGTTCTATTGGTTTGCACCTGGCGCATGGATTCTTTTCTGGTCGCAAGCAGCGGTGATTGGGCTCGGTGCAATTCCGGTGTATCTCTACGCTCGAGAAACACTTCGGTCATCGAGGATTGCGCTCTTTTTCGGAGTCGCATATCTCGTGCATCCGGCGGTGTTGGGAGCGTTGCTTGAGAACTATCACCCGGACAGTTTTCTTGGCCTCTTTATCCCTATTGCTCTGTGGGCAGCGCTGTCACGTAGATGGGGGTGGTATGCGTGCGCGGTGGCAGGGGCGCTGCTGGTGAAAGAAGACGTTGCGCTCGTCATCGTTCCGTTGGGGTTGTGGGTAGCTGCTCGACGTGATCGGCGGATCGGTCTTGTCACGGCGGGCGCAGCGGTGTTGACGACGGTGATTGCAATGTTCGTGGTCATGCGATCGTTGATCGGCGTGCCAACACGGAATGCCTGGCGAATTCCATTCGGTGGACCCTCGGGGTTTCTTTCTACGGTGTTCACGCGTCCTCGAGATGTGATGTCATATTTCACTTCTGAGGGCCGGCCTTGGTACCTCGTACAAATGATGTTTCCGATGGCTTTCCAATTCCTTCGTCGACCAGGTGTCGCAGTGGTGAGCGCCCTCGTGTTGTTCACGAATGTGTTGAGTACCTACTGGTACCAATTTCACATTGAGTATCACTACAGCATCGTCGCCGTACCCGCTCTGGTGTTCGGCACGATCTGGGCCATCTCTCACCTTCCGTCGACTGGATGGCGAGGCCGGCGCGTGGCGCTCATAGGGGTGACGGCGGCAACGGGGGTGTCGGCGCTTCTGTGGTCTCCGATTCCGTTCGGGAGATCGTTCCCGTCATATTGGGCACCCGATCACCCGGTTGCGGCAGCGGCGAGGGAGGCTGTCGCAGAGATTCCCGACAGTGCGGTAGTGGCAGCACATTTCCGGCTCGCACCACATCTCGCGTATCGAGATGAGATTTATCAATTCCCCACACCATTTCGCGCCGTGCTTTACGGCGTCGGTCTTGAGCTCGAGGGCACTCGTCTTACGGAACGTGCTGAGCGGGTCGAGTTTCTTGTACTCCAACGAGAACTCTCGCAAGAAGCATCTGACGATTTCGCCGTCATCGAGGATGCCTTTGATGAGTACTTCAGTAACGACTTCTGGATTGTTTGGCAGCGCGATCGGTTAACGCCGTTGCCACCGTTGCCGTAGCGGTGCTAGCCGTTATCGAGCTCGTCGCCAGATTCGAGAGCATCGATCAGTTCGTCAACGTCGTCGTCCTCGCCAGAGATCAGCAGCACGCTGTCTTCGGAGGGTGAGAAAATTGCTGCGACGTCAAAATGGTTCACAACAATTTCATTTGCGTCGTCGTCAACCGGCGTGACGAATGCAATTTCGACATCAGCATCACTCGGCTTATCCCGGAGAATGTCGATGAGTTCACTGATTCGCATTGGTGCTCAGTTTATGTTTCTGCGAGCCAACGGTCGGCTCGCTCGAGAAGGAACAGGCTGACGGCTTTACAGCGTTCAAGTGTCTGTGCGATTGCGGTGTCGTTGTTCAAGTACACGTCGGCGAGTTCGAGCGCGATTTTCGCAACAATTGATAGCGAACGTTCTGGTGCATCGGTGACGCTCGGAAATGAATCAATCGCTGATACTTCGATGGGTAGCGTCACGCCACCAATTCCAGCGATCTCGGTGGCAAGCACCAGGAGATCGGGCGGGCTCGGCAAAGGTGGAAGTGTCCACGTGAAAATGAGAGGGAACGAGAAACCTCGGGGCGGGGTGTCATCGAGATCGTCAAGTTTCATGACCTCATCTTCGAACCCGAGCAATGCCCGCGGATCGACATCGAGCGAGAGGTGGAGGTCGATGGGGCCGGCGCATGCCTCTTCGGGGTGAAGATCAACTTCCCATAGTTGGCGGAGCGAATAGGTCTCAACAAAGTGCCGTTCGTCGTGAACGTGAAAACCATTATCGATTGCCTCGCTCTTCAGGTCGGCAACAAATCCGGCGACATCGATGACTGCCACGTTTTGCACACTACCGTGAATGGTGATGACAGTTCCGAAGCGACGAACCTTTGATGATGCTGATGCCGTACTCCGAGTATTTACCGAAGCCGCAGACGTGGTGGCTGAGGTGTTGTCGGCAACATCCGATTGGGGCTTCTCGGGTCAGCGTGAAAGTCAATATGCGTTCGACGTGACTGCCGATGATGCGTGCTTGCGTGTGCTCTACGACGCTGGCTTTGCAGTGTTCAGCGAGGAGAGCGGAATTACTGGTGACCCGGAAGCGCCGTTGGTCGTTGTTGACCCCGTTGACGGTTCAACGAACGCGTCGCGTGGAGTTCCCTGGTTTGCGACAGCGTTGTGCCTTTTGCATGAAGGAGAGCCCAAGGTGTCGCTCGTCGCGAATCATGCGACAGGTCAGCGATGGACGGCGATAGCTGGTGGTGGTGCGTTTCTCAATGGAGAGCCCATTAGCCATTCGGGTTGCACAACGCTTCGGTCGGCACTCGTCGCAATGTCGGGGCTCCCTCGCCATCATTACGGGTGGGGGCAGTTCAGGGTGCTTGGGGCGTCGGCCCCCGACCTGTGTCTGGTTGCATCAGGGGTTGTTGACGCCTGGTGCGATATGCATCGTGGCGGTCACGGCTTGTGGGATTACGCAGCTTCGGCCTTGGTCTGCATTGAGACCGGAGTGGTGGTCGCAGACGTCTTCGGGCGAGATCTATTTACTCCCGACCCAACCGAACGGCGTTCGCCGATTGCGGCGGCGACTCAAGAGTTGTTTGATGCATTTCTTGAGGAGCGGCTGAAAGACGGTTAGTGGCGGTGCGAGGGTCGGTTGAACAGGATCAGTCGTCCGAACTCGCCGATAGCGTGTACGTCTGCGGGCGCATAGCTCAGTTGGCTAGAGCGCTTCCCTTACAAGGAAGATGTCGGGGGTTCGAGTCCCTCTGCGCCCACCACTAGAAGCGTTGAAACATAACGGTTTCAGCAATTCCCCAGAATGAGAGCCCCGCTACTGGGGGACTAAGTGGGGGACTATTGAGGCATTTCTGCGAACTCAGGCCACTCGTCAAGGAACCTGATCTCAGTAAGACCGCTGTCCAGTTTCGTTCTCGATACAGAGCCCCTATGAAGGTCTGCCCAGCATCGCCTCATCACCGGCGTGATCTGATGAGCCCTCAAAGTCGTCACCCTGTAATAGGTGTGAATGAGTGGCATACGCCAGCGTTACACCTTCTCAACACGCCCCCAGGCGTCAATGAGCGCCGGCGTCATCTGATCGTTGACCACGGCTTCAGCGACCACCTCCAGAATGTCCTCAGAATGGCGTCTCAGGATTCCGTGACCTAGTTCGACTGCCTGACGGTTCACCATCTTGCGAGTCGTAACGGTACGAGCAAGAGCCAGAGCGTGACTGGCGTCGTACACGGCGAGGTCTTCAAGGATGTCCTCCGTAGAGACCTTCTTGCCCTTCCTCATCATTTCGAGCAGCCGAAGAGGTTCAGCGTTCCGGTACTCGTCACGCCCATCAAGCATCTGCCGACACTCACGGCCGATCTGCTCGGTGATGTGATTCGCTGCCCACTTGTAGCGGTACAGAGCCATAGGGGAGAGATTCCCACCCTTACGGTTTGGTACCACTCGGTCGAGGTAATGCGTGAGAAGGGCTTCTACGGTCGTCGTCGTGTCCGCTGACAGATTCCCTGTGAGGTGGTCACGCTTCAGGGCGTTGAGTTTGTCCTGGACTTCGCTCTTCGTGTTCCCACGCCGGCGGTGGCGGTGACCGTCAAGAACGATCTCGCCTCGCCAGGCGTCGCCCTCTCGGTAGATGGAACCTGACCCTTTGTCTCGTCGCTTCGTCACGGGTCTACTTGAAGAGTTTGAGAAGTGTCGTTGCGGTGAAGCCAAGGACGATGATGATGGGCCAAATGATGACGACCCGCTTGGGAGTCATGGTTCTGCCTGCCTTCCTGCTGGGGGACTAAGTGGGGGACTATCTCGTAGACAATGATGGACACGCTTAGACAGAAAGTCAATAAACACAACGGTTTCTAGGGGTGAGCGCTCCTACTGATTACCCCTTACAAGGAAGATGTCGGGGGTTCGAGTCCCTCTGCGCCCACCACTAGAAGCGGTCAAACATAACGGCTTCAGTAATTCCCCAGAATGAGAGCCTCGCTACTGGGGGACTAAGTGGGGGACTATTGAGGCATTTCTGCGAACTTTGGCCACTCGTCAAGGAATCTGATCTCAGCAAGACCGATGGCAAACTGCCGGGAGTCAGCGGATAAGTCCAGTCCCTATGAGAATGAGAATTACCCAGCCTCCGATAATGAGACCCTTTGCGAAGTCGCTGGGCCCGTGAGTGACTTTTGGCGTAGTTGACCGACCGGTCATCGCCCCAGGCGACCAACCAAAGTGAGGAATTGAATAGGTTGGAACCGTTGGTCAAACTGACGGCCATGTGCAATCGCTCACTAGTGTCTCTAACTGTCATCCTCTGTGATTGTCATTCTGAAAGAAGAGATCCACGTGACCAAAAAAATTCGATTTTGGGCTGAATATGACGTAAAGCCAGGCTGTATTGATCAGTTACGAGAAGTCGCTCAGCAACAATCTCAATGGGCAGAAGACGGCGAACCAGGTTCGTTAGCGATGAACTGGTATCTGAGTCCAGATGAAGGCCGTCTCTACACGTTCGCCACTGAAGAAGATATGGACGCAACCTGGTTCCACAG